>JAPKZO010000015.1 GCA_026393755.1 Acidobacteriota bacterium | reverse complement strand
TACGCACAATATAGGGCTACCAACCCGATCTGTCAAGCCATATTTAGTGACTACATTATGCGCCCACAAAACCTACGGAAAGATACAGGTTTCGGCCAGAAAGTATGCAATCAGTTACTGTCGACAGCGCGGAACTTCAGTCTAGAACCGGACGCCTACCGAAAAGCTCAGTGTGCGCGGGTACTGGTAACTGCCCACGCCGGTCGGCTGACCGAACAGCGGGCCGAACCGGTAGTTGACGTCGGCGACAGGTTCCGCCGTAAACGGGTTGAACACCGGCAGGCTGGCGGCGGTGTACGTGCCCGGCGATGCGTTCGAAGACACCGTCGTATCGACGCTCGTCACGGCCAGGTTGTTAAGGGCGTTGGAGATCAGGCCGCGGAAGAACACTTCCGCCGAGCCACGGACTTTCCGGGACCACGAGAGCGACAGGTCGGTGTTGAAGACGTTCTGGTTCCGGCGCGCACCACGACCGTTGATGTAGTACGTGACGCTGGTGGGAGGAGTGACATAACCGGGATTCGCGACGTACGTCGTTGGATTCAGCGAGAAGGCGATGTCGTAGGGCGTGCCCGAATCGAAGCGCTGGACGAGGCCGAGCGTGAACACGCCGAAAGTCCCTGGAACCGGCAACGGATACGACACGTAGCCACGCGCCTTGTGCCGCTGGTCGTTCCCCATGTAGCCGGTCGGCCAGTTCCATGCCTCCTGCCGGTACTCGGGGAACGTGTTGATGCTGGCCATGATCGGCCCGCTGCCCACGTTCTCGCCGTCGTTGTTGCCCTTGGAGTACGACAGCGTGTAGTTGCCGCCAAGCGTCATGGTGTTGAAACGGTAGTCCGCCGCCACCGTCACCGCGTGGTACCAGCGTTTGGCGTCAGGTGTGTTCTTCTCGAGTTCGGCATCGTACGTTCGGCCGGTGGGATCGGTAACCCTGCCGGTGGTCATGTCGGTGTAGCTCCCGTACATGTCCTTGTACTTGCGGTACACGTAGTCCACTCGAAGGGTCCCGTGGCTCTTGCCAAGCTCCCTCGCGATGCCGATCGTGATCTCGTTCGCGCTCGGCGCACTCGTGTTGTTGCTGACATGGGCCGTAACGCCGGGAATCGACGGCGCGCTCCGGTAGGTCGTGTTGTTGGTGCCGCCGATGCTGTTGAACCACGCGAACACCTGCGGGAGTATGTCGGCAATCTTCTGGCAATCCGCCCCTGAGCAGGTGGAGTTGAGCTTTGGCCCCGTGTACGTCCACGCGAACGACGCCGTGCGGCCGCCAGCCGATCCGGCATCGACTACCGCCCCGTTGACGCCCATGACATAACGGGCGTAGCCGCCGTTGACGATCCACGCTCCGTCGCCCCTGACGTCCCAACTCAGGCCCAGGCGCGGGCTCCACTGCCAGTCTCTCAATACCGGCACGCCTCCTTGATCCTTCGAGCGGTTCTGGTCGTAGCGGGCCCCAATGTTGAGCGTGAGCCTGTGGCTGAGACGCCACTGGTCGTTTGCGAACAACGAGTACGTGCGAATGTCGCTGCCAACGCTCGGCGCGACGAGCGGCGTGTAGTTGAGATAACTGCTCCCGTCGATCACGGGGTAGATCGTCTTGTCAGGCGTGTCCGCGATGTACGTCTTGGTGGCGTAGACGCGGTAGCCGCTCCCGGACTGATAGTTATCGACCTTGCGCGATTCCTTGAAGTTGTCGAACCCGGCCACCAGCGAATGCGACCCCGTCTTGTCGGTCGACAGGAAATAGCCGAACTTGACGAACCAGTCCCAGTTGTTGCGTTCCTCGTGCCAGCCGCTGCCACAGACCGCGCAGAAGGTCGGCGAGTTGAAGCGCGCGCTTCCGCGCGACCGATCGAACATCAGTGTGCCCTTCACCAGATCGGTGAACTGCGCTCCGGTGTTCTCGGTGACCATGGTCTTCCTCGAGAACTGGGCTTCGAGAAACAGCTTCGACGACAAGATGCTGGTGTAGTTGAAGGCCGTCAGCGTGTCCGTGGTGCCGTTGCTGTACAGGCTGTCAAGATCGATCGGGCCATTGGACGTGTTGTTCGTCGTCCAGATCCACTTCCTCGTGTATGACGCCTTGACGGTATTGCGGGAATTGATCGCGTAGGTACCCTTCCCCTCGTAACGCTTGTCGCTCTGCGCGTAGGGATAGGAAAGGCCGGTGTACGGAAGCACCCGCTGTTGCTTGTTGTTCTGATACCGCCCGTCGGCAAAGAACCAGACTCGGTCCTTCAGGATCGGGCCCCCGAAGGTGACCTCGTACGCAGGGACAATCTGATCCGTCGTCGTGTCTCCCATCGGCCGCAGCGCACGCCACTTGTCATTCGTGAACGAGTCGCGGAACGACCCGCTGAAGCGGTTGCCGCCAGACTTGGTAATCATGTTGACGACGCCGCCGTTGAAGCGGCCGTACTCCGCCGAGATATTGCCGGTCGAGATCTTCGTCTCCTGGATGGCGTCCTCGATATACAGCGTGCGGGGCTGGCCGCGGAGGTTCTCGTTCACATTCACGCCGTTGATCAGATAGAGACCCTCGTACGACAGGGCGCCGGCGAGCACGATGTTGCCGCTCGGCCCGTTGCCGCTCACGCCGGGCGCCAGCAGCACCGCGGACTCCAGCGTGCGGCCTACCGGCAGATTCTCCATCTTCGCCGCGGTGTACGTCTGCGCGATCGTGCCCGTCTTGAGCACCTCGGTCGACGTCGATCCCGTCACGGTGACGGTCTCTGTTAGGCTGGCCACCACCAATTTGATCTGGAGCGCCCGCGTTTCGGCCATCGCCACGCCAACCGTTTCCTTCTTCGGCGCGAAACCCTGCAGTTCAAAACTCACGACGTACTCGCCCGGCGGCAGGAATGGAATCATGAAGTCGCCGTTGGTTGACGTCACAACGCTGCGCACGCCCTGCAGCGCGGGTGACGAGGCCGTCACCGTCACGCCGGGCATCGCCAGCCCGTCGGGATCGGTGACCGTGCCTCTGATGACGCCGGTGGGATTGCCCTGCGCCCATGCGCTCGCGGCCACGGCCAGCGCGATGAGCAGTACCAGTAATGTTCTGTTGCGCATTCAATCTCTCCCAATCAAGTCAAAAGTCCTTTGGGGCAGCGACAGTATACGGGAAGAACCACGTCCAAATGGACGGAATACTCTTCGGCGTCTCCCCTGCCCGGGTCGCGTGGACGTAAGCCCTGACGGCCACGAATCCGGGACACGACGTCGCCCGTCCGGGCGATCCTGCTAACATGGCCAGCCGTGGCCAGTTCCCCGTCCATCCGGCGCATTGCCGCCGCGCTGCACTACCGAGACTTCCGCGTGATGTGGAGCGGCGCCTGTGTGTCGAGCATCGGCACGTGGATGCAGAAGGTCGCGCAAAGCTGGCTGGTGCTGACGATCACGGGCTCACCCTTCTACCTCGGCCTCGACGCGTTCCTCGGCGAACTGCCCATCCTCCTCTTCACGCTGGTCGGCGGGGTCGTCGCCGATCGCCACAACCGCCGCGCGATCCTGCTGATCTCACAGTGCGTCCAGCTTTCCACCGCCTTCGCGCTCGCCGCGCTGGTGCACTGGCAGGTCGTGCAGGTCTGGCACGTGCTTGCGCTGTCGTTCATCACCGGCACGGCGCAGGCGTTTGGCGGGCCGGCCTATCAGTCGCTGTTACCTTTGCTGGTCGACAAGCAGGACATGCCGAATGCCATCGCGCTCAACTCGATGCAGTTCAACATCGCGCGAATCATCGGACCACTGCTGGCCGGCGTGGCGCTCGCCGTCTGGGGATCGGCGGCCTGCTTCGCGCTGAACGGCCTGTCGTTCCTGGTCGTGATTGGCTCGCTGCTGGCCTTGCGGACGATCCAGACCCTGCCCGCGCGCACGCAGTCGATGGTCGGCGAAATGCGGAGCGGGCTGCTCTACGTTCGCCGGAGCCCCCTGATCCTGACGCTGACGTTTCTCGCACTCTGCACGACGATGCTGGCCTCGCCCGTGCTCACGCTCCTGCCGGTGATGGCGCGGGACGTGTTCGCGATGGACGCGGCAGGCTACAGCCGGCTGATGGCGTTCTCTGGCGCCGGCGCGGTCGTCGGTGCCCTCGCCGTGGCGTGGTTGGGCCGGTTCAACCGGATGGGATCGACGGTGCTCGGCGTGCAAATTGCGCTGGGCCTGGTCCTCGCGGCCTTCGCCTCGTCTCGGAGTCTGCCGCTAAGCTACGCGTTGCTCTTCGTCGGCAGTATCGGCCTGATGATGAGCTTCTCGCTGCTGATGTCGCTGCTGCAGCTGGCCGCCCCGGACGCGATGCGCGGGCGGGTTGTCAGCATCTACATGATGGCGTTCCGCGGCGGCATGCCGCTCGGCAGCCTGGCGGCTGGGTACGCCGCTTATGTCACGTCGGCCCCGGCGACGCTCACCGCCGCCGGATTGTTGCTGAGTGTGGTCGCCGCATTGTTTATGATGCGCGGACGGACAGTGAGGGAATTCTAGGGGCAAGGCCACGCAGGAGCGTGGCGATCCCAGGCGTGTCACGCCGCCAGGACCGCCTGCCGGGCTGGAGCCCGGCCCGAGTCCTGTCGGCGTGACACCCCTGGGATCGCACGAATCGGCAAAGAGACACACATGGGAGAATCACATGCATGACCGCACAATATTGGTACCCGGATTGTTTACGCTGGTGTTTCTGCTGACGACGGCGATGAACGCCGCTGCACAGTCGCCGGTGACAATGGGCGGAGTGACGGCCGCGCCTGGCTCCGTTGTCTCGGGCGAGTTCAAGGTCGCACCGCGGCCCGGCGATGATGGGACCACGATTCCGTTTTCGATCATCAACGGCACGAAACCCGGACCGATGCTTGCGCTGGTAGCTGGCACCCACGGCGCCGAGTATCCGCCGATCCTCGCGTTGCAGCGGCTGCGCAACGCCATCGATCCGAAGACGCTCAGCGGCACCGTGCTCATGGTGCACGTCGCGAACATGCCGTCGTTCCTGAAGCGCACGATCTACTACGGGCCAACCGACGGTAAGAACCTGAATCGCGTGTTTCCGGGCAAGAAGGACGGCACGCTCTCGGATCGGATCGCGGAGGTGATCACCCGCGAGATCATCGAGCGCGCGACCCACGTCGTCGACATTCACTGCGGGGATGGCAACGAGTGGTTGCGCCCGTACAGTTACTGGGTGGTGACCAGCGCGCCGGCCGTCGTCGAAGCCAGCAGACAGATGGCGCTCGCCTTCGGGCTGGACCACATCCTGATCGACACCGAGCGGCCGACGAGCCCGGGCGAATCCGTGTATCTCGCCAACACCGCTGAGACGCGCGGCAAGTCGGGGCTCACCGTGGAATCGGGCGGCTGGGCGCAGACCGACGAAGCGTCGATCACGAGGATTGAGCGCGGCGTCGCCGGGGTGCTGCGGCACCTGAAAATGCGCGCCGAAGGCCCCGAACCTCTGACGCAGGCTGTGTGGCTCGGGCCCAACGAAGTATTGCGGAGCAAGTTCACCGGGCTGCTCTATCCGGTGGTCGAGCCCGGACAGACCGTCGCGGAGGGCGCGCTCATCGCGCGCGTCACCGACTTCCACGGCAAGTTGCTGCAGGAGATCCGCTCCCCGTACGCCGGCGAAGTGCTCTACGTAGTCGCCACGCCGCCAATCAATGAGGGCGAGCCAGTGGGCTTCGTCGCCGAGCGCGTCGCCGGACCCGAATGGCGCCCAAAGCGCTAGCAGTGGAATTAGTGGATGCCGAAGGCGCGGAGGAGAAGTCCCATCCCGGCGCCCAGGGCTCCGGCCGCGGGGATGGTCAGGACCCAGGCCCACACGATCCGCCGGGCGACGCCCCACCTGACCGCCGACAGGCGCCGCGTCGATCCCACGCCGACGATCGAGCCGGTGATGGCGTGCGTGGTACTGACGGGAATGCCAAACGCCGTAGCGATGAAGATGGCGCCAGCGGCGCCGGTTTCGGCTGCGAAACCGTGCACCGGTTCCAGTTTGGTGATTCGCGAGCCCATCGTGTGGATGATGCGCCAGCCGCCTGACAGAGTCCCCATCCCGATCGCCGCGTGCGCCATCAGGATGATCCAGAACGGGATCATCATTTGGCCGGCCTCGTCCGTCACGAGCGATCGGTAGACCGGAACCGTGAACAATACCCCTGCGATGATGCCCATCGTCTTCTGGGCGTCGTTCGCTCCGTGATTCAGGCTGAACAGCGCTGCCGACAGCAGTTGAAGCTTGCGGAACCACTGATCGACGCGCCCGGGCGACGTCGTGTGGAAGATCCAGTAGATTCCCACCATCAAGCCGTACCCGGCAACCATACCGATCAGTGGCGACAGCACAATAAAGACGATCGTCTTGGTCCAGCCCCCCGCGATGATCACCGACCACCCGGCCTTGGCGATCGCCGCGCCGGCGTACCCGCCGATCAGTGCGTGTGAAGAGCTGGTCGGCAGGCCCACGTACCACGTGAAAAGATCCCAGACGATCGCCCCGAACAGACCGGAGAAGATCACGGCCAGGGTGACCGCATGGATGTCGATCATCCCGGTTCCGATCGTCTTGGCGACCGCCGTGCCAAATCCGAAGGCCGCGACGAAATTGAAGAAGGCCGCCCAGAGCACCGCCTTCCCGGGCGACAACACCCGCGTCGAGACGACGGTGGCAATCGAGTTGGCAGCGTCGTGAAAGCCGTTGATGTAGTCGAAGATCAGGGCTGTCGCGATCAAGGCGAGGACAATAGCAAGTTCCATGGCGGGATTATGCGTGCTTCAGGACGACGCCCTGAATGACGTCGGAGACATCTTCGATCGAGTCGACTGCACCCTCGAGGTAGTCGAAAATCTCTTTCCACTTGATCAGCGTGATCGGGTCCTTCTCGTCGATGAAGAGCGCGCCGATCACTTCCTGATGGATGCGGTCGGCTTCGTTTTCGAGCCGGTTGATTTCCACGACGCTCGGAGTGACGGCTTCGTGCTGCTTCATGTGTTCGAGCGCCAGCCGGATCTGCTCGGTGGCGGTGACGATGATGCGGGAGAACTGCCGGACGCCGTCGCGCACATGCGTGATCCGGTACTGTTCGAACAGGTGGGCCGCCGCGTCGATCGCGTCCATCACGTCGTCGAGCGAACTGGCCAGCGCGTGGATGTCTTCACGGTCGATCGGCGTGACGAACGTCTTGTGCAGGCGCTGGAAGATCTCGTGCGTCAGGTAATCGCACCGGTGCTCCAGTTCCTTGATTTCGGCCGCCTTGCCGACCGATGGCGGGTCCGACGACAGCATCTCATCGAGGAGCCTGGCCGCGGCCACCAGGTTGTCGGCGGCGGCCAGAAAATCCTCGTAGAACTTCTCTTCGCGCGGGATCAAACGGAATCGCACAGCAGATGCTCCCTTCGGCAGTCCCGAATGTCGATTGTAGCAGCTTCTGCGCGGCTTTTGCTTGCCCCGGTCCGCGCCATCGCCTACGCTAGTCGCCATGCAGGACGTGCTGGCCATCATCCTCGGCGGCGGCCGGGGAAATCGCTTGTCTCCGCTCACGCTGATGCGCTCCAAGCCCGCGGTTCCGATCGGCGGGAAGTACCGGTTGATCGACATTCCGATCAGCAATTGCCTCCATGCCGGGCTGCGGCGGATGTTCATCCTGACCCAGTTCAACTCAGCATCGCTCAACCGGCACATCTCGCAGACGTACCGAATGGATCTGTTCTCGGGGGGCTTCGTCGACATCATCGCCGCCGAGCAGACGCCCGACAATCCCAACTGGTTCCAGGGCACCGCCGATGCCGTTCGGCAGGCGGCGCGGCACTTCGTCGCCTACACGGCCGACTACTATCTCATCCTGGCCGGCGACCACCTGTACCGGATGGACTACGCCAGGCTGATCGATTCGCATGTCGATCGCAACGCGGATATCACGATCGCCGCGCAACCGGTCGGCGCCGACATCGCCGGTGAGATGGGCATCTTCCTGTTCGATCGGGCCGGCCGGATCGTCGATTTCGAGGAGAAGCCGTCGGCCGAGCGGCTCGCCCGGATGGAACGCAGCATCCCGACCGGGTCCAGTTTCGGCGGGCACCAGCCCGACAAGCCCTTTATCGCGTCGATGGGCATCTACGTCTTCTCGCGGGACGTGCTGCTGGAAATCCTCGGGGAGTACGCGGCGACGGATTTCGGGCGGGAGGTCATTCCGGCGTCACTGTCCACGCACCGGGTCAATGCGTTTCTGTACAACGGGTACTGGGCCGATGTCGGAACCATCGAGTCGTTCTACGAAGCGAACATGACGCTGACGCGGGATCACCCGCCGTTCCGGTTCTATGATCCAAAAAAGCCGATCTTCACGCGGGCGCGATTCCTGGCGCCGTCGCGCTTCATCGACGCGCACGTCGAGCACGCGCTGGTCGCAGAGGGGTGCTACGTCAACCGCTGCACGGTGGAAACCTCGATTGTCGGGATCCGGGCCCGCATCGACGAGCGCGCGCGCATTCTCCGATCGGTGCTGCTCGGCGCCGACTACTACGAAGCCGACGAGGATGCAGCGGGCGATCGATCAGTGCCGCTCGGCGTCGGCCAGGATTCCATCCTCGACAGGGTGATCGTGGACAAGAACGCCCGGATCGGGCGCGGCGTGCGGCTGGTGAACGCGGCCCACGTCGAGCACGTGGATGGCGAGAACTACTCCATCCGCAACGGCATCATCGTCGTTCCAAAAGGCGCCGTGATCAAGGACGGCACCGTGGTCTGACCCTTCGACTCAGTTGAGTTGACCACGACGCGATCGTCTCCGAGGCAGTGAAACACGCGGTCATCCCCGAATTGCGTTTCTCAACGCTGATGAGCTCAGGGTTCAACCGGCCAGGCCGCGCAACACGCGGGGCGGCAGGAACCACTGGAGCTGGCCCGACTCGGTTGGCGGCAGCGTGGCCACGTCGATGCGGCATACGGCGCCCTTCTTGAACCGGATCGCGCCTCGCGCCCCCATGAGGCGGGCCGCGGCCATCCCAATCGACGGCTCATGCCCCACCAGCGCCACGCCTCTCACGCGGGGGAGTTTCGCCAGTTCCGCCATCAACGCGTCGAACCGGTCGCCTGGCCTCAGAGCGTCCACTACGACGACAGCCGGCGTGGGCGTGAGCGATTCCCGCAGCAGCGCCGCCGTCTGCATCGCCCGGACAAGCGGACTGGTGAGGACGCGCTCGATCTCCACGTCAAGCCGGCTCAACGCCTTGAACTGTTCGCGCAACCGGGCGGTGCCCTCGTCGGTCAGCGGTCTGGCCGCGTCATCGGGAAACGCCGAGCTCGGCTCGGCAGCGATGCCGTGGCGGACGAAATACAGCGCGCATGGTGACGACATGAGACAAACACCCCCGGAGTGACTGTGCCGGCACAATTCTCGTGCCGGCACCGTTTTCGTTCCGGCACAATCACTCCGGGAGTGACTTGCCCAGCGCTCCGAGCCCCTCGGCCGTGTGGCGCGCCCGAATGATCACGGGAACGAGGGTCTCGCGCTCGTCGAGATAGCGGCTGTGGAATTGGCGCACGCGCTGGTCGAGCTCGTCCGCCAGCGCGCGCAATTCGCGGCGGGCGCCGGCCGCGCGAGTCGCTGCCTCACAATCGCGGACCCGGTTCGCCAGCACCTGAAGGTCGTGGAGAGAACCCAGCAGATCCTGCAGGGACTTCAGCCGCCTCAGTGATCCGTCCAACCGGCATCCCGCGAGATCCGCCGCAATCTCGAAGGCGTAGCGAAACTTCTTCAGCGCGATCCGCACTTCGTGCAATGGCCCTGACGCATAGAGGGCGCCGACGGCCCGGACCGCCTCGTCGAGCCGGGCGATTCGCCCATCGAGGCGGGCCGCCGACCAGGCCGCGCAGCCGACATTCTGTTCTGGCGAACCCAGACTGGCCGCCAGGTCGCGAACGCCCCGCACAATGTGGCTGACGTGAATTCTCGAGAGTGCGCGCTCGGCCTGCCGCCATATCCTCTCGCGCTCGAGCGCCGTCCGCGTTCGGACGCGCGCGATGGCCGCCCGGTGCTCGGGAGCGCTGCCTTCCAGATCGGCCAGCGTCGCCAGCGCCACGTCGATCTCGCGCAGCGGACCGAGCCGCCGCGTGATGGCCCGAGTGTCCCGCTGGAACACACGCGTGGCGTGCTCGCCCTCCACGGCAGCCACCAGCGGCAGGATCTCCCGCAATCGCCGACTGGCGACCCGGGCCTGGTGGATGCCCTCGATCTCGCCGGTCGTCGCACGCGGCATCTGCCGCTCGAGCTCGTTCACGCGACGTCGCAGCAGGAACCCTGGTCGTGTCAGCACCGCCATGGGCCTATTATAGTGACTGCCCCTGGATAGTGCGGCTGCCGCCCAGCCGTGCCGAGAAGTGTTGCCGCGATGCAGTTAGCCGCCATCGACATTGGTACCAACTCGCTCCACATGATCCTCGTCCGGGTCGCTCCGGACGGGTCGTTCACCGTCGTGGGCCGCGAGAAGGACATGGTGCGCCTGGGCGCGGGCGGCCTGGAAGGCCGCCCGCTTGGCGATGCGGCCATGGCGGCGGCGTCCGCCGGCACACCGGCATCGAAGCCCGCGTCATCACGGGCATCGAGGAGGCGCGCCTGATTCACCGGGCGGCCGTTCACGGTGTCGACGTCGGCGCCGGCACGGCCGTCGTCATCGATATCGGGGGCGGGAGTACCGAGATCACGTACGGCACGGCCGCCGGCGCCCAGCAGGCGCGCAGCTTCAGGCTTGGCGTCATCCGCCTGACCGAGCGATTCGGGATCAGCGACCCGCTCAGTCGGTCCGACGAGCGGCGGATGGTGAGGCACATTCGCGGCGAGCTCGGTGGCTACCTCAAGTCACTGGCCAAGGCGGGTTTCGCCCGCGTGATTGGCACGTCGGGCACGGTGCTGAGCCTCGGGGCGCTGGCGCTCGGCACCCCGCGCGCGGCGGCGGAACACCCAATTCACCATAGGCGAGTGCCGGCACGCGCCATCCGGCGCGTGAGGGACCAGTTGACGGTCCTGTCGCTCGAGGAACGACTGGCGCTGCCTGGGCTCGATCCGAAGCGCGCGGATCTCGCGGTCGCGGGCGCCGTGCTGCTCGACATCATCCTGCGCCAGCTGGGCGTGACGCAGCTGACGCTCTGCGGGCTCTCGTTGCGGGAAGGCGCGGTGCTCGATTACGTGCGTCGGAATCGGGTCGCGATCGAGCGGATCGAGCGGTATCCGGACATCCGCCGGCGCAGCGTGATGGAACTGGCGCAGCGCGGCACGCCCTCCGCGGAACACGCCCAGCAGGTTTCGCGCATGGCGCTGTCAATCTTCGATCAGACACGGCGCCAACATCGCCTGGACCAGCGCGCGCGGGAGTGGCTGGAACTCGCCTCGGCGGTCCACGACGTCGGCGAGCACATCAGTTACGAAGACCACCACCGCCACTCGTATTACATGGTGAAGAACGGCAATCTGCGCGGGTTCGAGCCGGACGAGGTCGAAGTGATCGCGCTGCTCACGCGCTACCATCGGCGCGGGACGCCGAAGAAGAGCCACCCGACCTTCGCGCGCCTGCCGCGAACGATGCGCCGGGCGGTCCGCTGGCTCTCGGCGATGCTGCGGATCGCCGAAAGCCTCGACCGAAGCCGGGCGCAACTGGTCGAACGGATCACGCTCACGGAACACGACGACGGCTGGCGGATGCGCGTCGCCGGGCGCGCGGACCTCGAGCTTGAGGTGTGGGCCGCCCAGCGCAACAGCGGGCCCCTGGCCGAGGAACTGGGTGCGCCCGTGCGTGTCGAGGGCGCGCGAGGCCGCCGCCGCGGGATTCGCCGCCCCTCGACCTTGCTCGGGGCGTCCTGAGCAGCGCCGCAGGACGGGCTCCCCGACTTCGCTCGTTGAGCTACGGTCGAGGTCTCGCCGTAGCGCTACGCGCGGAGGCGGACAGCCCGGCCTGCGGTCCGGTCGGCGTGACACCCCTCTGGGATCGCCGGGCCTCAAGACCCGGGCGTATACTACCGTTCATGACCAACGCGCTTCGGCTCGTTCTGATCCCCTGCCTGCTCGTCGTGACCACCTGCTCGTTGATGGCCGTCCAGCCACCCGGCACACCAGCGTTCGACGGCGGAAAAGCCTACGAGCACGTGCGGGCGATGGTGGCCCTCGGCCCGCGGCCGGCGGGCTCGCCCGCGCTCGAAGAAACGCGCAAGTACATTCGGGCCCAGATGACGGCACTTGGGTTCAAGACCGAGGATCAGGCCTTCGACGCCGACACGCCGATCGGCCGGATTCACATGGTGAATCTCCGGACGACGATCCCGGGGACGCGGCCCGAACGTCTGATCATCGGCGGCCACTACGACACGAAGTTCTACCGCCAGTTCCGGTTCGTGGGCGCCAACGATGCCGGCTCGAGCGCGGCGTTCCTGATCGAACTCGCGCGTGTGCTGAAGGCGCGCAAGAACCCGCTGACCGTTGAGCTGGTGTTCTTCGACGGTGAGGAAGCCACCCTGCCTGACTGGACCGGCAACGACCACACCTACGGAAGCCGCCACTACGTCGAGACCGCCAAGCGGACCAACGACCTCGCACGCATCAAGGCGATGATTCTGGTGGATATGATCGGGGATCGCAATCTGAACATCCGCCGCGAGTCGTATTCGACCCCGTGGATGACCGACATCATCTGGTCCGAGGCGCGCGCCAACGGATATGGCGACAGCTTCCCCAACGACACCATGGCCGTCGAAGACGACCACATGGCGTTTCTGCAGGCCGGGTTGCCTGCCGTCGACATCATCGACCTGGACTACTCGACCTACTGGCACACGCCCGAAGACACGCTGGACAAAGTGAGTGCCCGCAGCATCGAAGCCGTGGGACGGACGCTGGTGGCGGCGCTGCCGAAGATCGAAGCGAGGCTACTCGCTCCCGCGCGCTAGCGTTCTGACCCGCCGGCGGCCCGCCAGCCAGACGAGCGTGAGGCCGACGGCCGCGACGCCCCCGCCAATCGCGGTCGCCGTCCGTGCGCCGCGCGCCACGGCCTCGTCCATCACCCCGTGGATGGTCACGGCCGGCCCGATGCCCCGTTGGTGACGCTGCTGCCGGACGAGGTAATCGCGCCCGCCCTGCACGACAATCGTGTCGAAGACCACATTCCACAGGACGCCGCCGAGGACCAGCCACAGCACAACGGCCGCCCTGCGAGAGAGGATCCAACGCCGGGTCGGCGAGTCGGCCTCCCCGTTAGTGACCATGGCGAACGATGAGCACCGTCATGTCGTCGCTCTGGCTGGCGCCCGCCGTAAACGTGCGCACTGAGGTGAGCAGCGCCTCGCGCATGCCGGCCGGCGTCGCGCCGCGGTTGGCCGTCAGGCACCCGATGAGCCGTTCGTCGCCGTATTCCTCGCCCGCCAGGTCCTGCGCCTCGGAAATGCCGTCGCTGAAGAGGACGAGTGTATCGCCGCGATCGAGTTGGATGGTCTCCTGGTCGTAGGCCGCGAAATCGAACAGTCCGAGAATCATGCCGCCCGTCTCGAGCCGCTCGACGCGATCCTGCCTCACCAGTACCGGCGGATTGTGCCCCGCGTTGCAGTAGCTGAGCCTCCCGTCAGGACCGACAATGCCATAGAACATCGTGACGAAGCGCGACTCGACCGACCGGCGCTTCAGGGCCTGATTGATCTCGGCCAGCGCCTCGGCCGGCCCGGAACTGGCCGCCGCCTGCACGGTGAACATCCCCTGCACCATCGCCGTGAGCAGGGCCGCGGGAGCGCCCTTGCCCGACACGTCGCCCAGGGCAAAACCCAATCGGCCGTCGGGCAGGTCGAGGTATTCGAAGAAGTCGCCGCCAATCGCGCGGCACGGCACCGAGGTGCCCGTCGCCTCGAAGAACCCGCCTCGGCGCTCGCCTTCCGGCATCAGCGCCTGTTGAATCTCAGCCGCGATCTTCAACTCCTGTTCGAGTCTGGTCTTCTCCGCCGCCTCCCGGTACAGCCTTGCGTTCTCGATGGCCACGGCCGCCTCGGTCGCCAGTGTCTCGAGCGCGCCGCGCGTCACCGGCGACAGGATTGATCCGCGCTCCCGGCTGTCGAGATACAACACCCCGATGCGCTGCTGGCCCAGGTCGGCTTCTGCCTGCTCCACGTAACGGACCAGCACGAGAGGCACGCAGAGCACGTGCCGGATGCCGAGCGCGACGGTGCCCAGATGGGCGCCAGCCAGATTGCCGTCCAGCAGGTCGGCGACCATGCGGGCTTCGCCGGTCTCGAACACCTCCTCGGGAATCTTGCGGCTGGTTTCGAACGACTTGCCCGGCAGCGTCACGCGGCCGCGGGCGCGCCCCATCTTGAACTCGAGGCGGTTGTTGGATCCGGCCAGCATGATGAACCCGCGCTCGGCACTGGCGACATCGATGGCCGAATCGATGACCATCGCGAGCACCTCGTCGAGGACGCGACCGCTCCCGAGCGCCCGGAGACCTTCGAGCAGAGTGGCCACCTGCCGCAGGTCACCCACCGCCGAGGCCGCCCGCTCGACCGAGGCGGTGCTGCCTGAGTCGAGCTGGAAGATCACCTGACTCTCGTTGTCCTGTCCTAGTCGGACAGTGTCTCCGTGCTTCAGTTCGCGATCGCCGGCCACCGGTTCGCCATTGACGAACGTGCCGAAGCGGGAGCCCCGGTCGCGAAGCAGGTACCGTTCACCGTCGCGGACGATTTCCGCGTGATCGCGCGAGACGTCGGCGCCGGACAAGCGAACATGGCATTCGGTCCGCCGCCCGAGCGTGGTCACCGCATCCTCGATGCCGACGACACGGCGGCCGGTGGGGTCGATGATTTCCAGTCGTGCCGTCATCGCCTCCTCCTCAGGACCAGCCTGGACGCCAGCACGATGGCCGCGCCCGCGGTGATCGTCCAGCGCAGCCATTCCGGGATCCGGCCCGCTGCCGCCGTTGCCATGAACAATCCGGCGGCCACCAGCACCAGCAGGCCAATCGCCGCCGGCCACAGCGGCTTCCGCGTCGCCCGCTTCGTCACTGATGCCGGCTCCGGCAGTCCGGCGGTGGAGCGCCCGCACCGGTAGCAGATCAATGCCTTGTCGGCGACTTCTGTCCCGCAATATGTGCACGTCACGTGGTGAATCCTCGCAGCGGATTATACGTGTCTGCCTGCCGGACACGCCAGCCGCCGGCCGGACACGCCAGCCGCCGGCAGGACCCGATTCTCCGGCATTCGGCGGGCGTGGCATCGGGCCTTCGGTATACTGCTGCGATGATCCCGATCCGGGACGCCGTTCCGTCGCCGACGCGCCCGATCGTGACGCAGTCGCTCGTCGCGGCGGGCGCCGCCGTCATGCTCCTGTTCAGCGTGCTGGAGACGGGACAGCCTGGAGCCCCCGGATCGGCCGATCTCGGGACCGGCGGTGCGCATGGCCCCGCCGCGGCACTCTGGGCGGTGCTCTCGCTGATCCGACCATCAAGTTGGTTTCAGGGCGCCGTCTGCGCCTTCGCCCTCTGGATCTTCGGGCCAACGGTAGAAGATCGAGTGGGACACGGCCGGTTCCTTGTCCTGTACGCCGGATGTGCGGCCGCGGCTGCAGTGGCGGCCGCCGCAGCCGGCGGCCTGCCGCCCACTGCGGTTGTGTTGCTGCCCGGTGCGATCGGCGGCGTCATCGGCGCGCACATCGCGCTCTACCCGAAGGCGCGCGTGCTGGTTCTGATTCCGGTGGCGCGGGGCCTGGATGTCGATGTCGTACCCGCCGTGCTGCCGGCCGGCTTCTGGGTGGTTGCGCAGCTGGCGACCTCTGTAGGCCGTGGGATGTTTCTCGGGCCGTGGTCGCCCAGACTGGCGCTTCTGCAGGTGGCCGCCGGACTCCTGTCAGGGGCCGCCGCCGCGTTCCTGCTCAAACGCCCCGAGCGGATGCGGGTTGAATGGTGGAGCCCTTGACTCGAGGCCGGGGTGTCGGTTCCTGACATCGGGTAGGATGGAAGGCCACACGTGACCGGACTTCTCATGAGAGCAGCTGCTTCGTTCGCCAGCCTCGTGACCGTCGTCTGCCTGACGTCGGCCCTGGACGGCCACCAGACGAATCCAGCGGCGGTGCCGACGACGGCCGCGCCGAAAGCGCCTGCGATCGCGCCCGTCGATCACAACCTCGACGTGAGGCTCGATCCGCCCCGGCACGCCGTCACGATCACTGATCAGATCGCCTGGCCGAACGACGGCAAGGCCTCCCCGTTGTCCTTCGTGCTGAACAGCGCATTGCACATCACCGCGTCGAGCCCCAAGGTAGAGGAAGTGACTGCGCCTGCGGCCGCGCGTCCTGTCGGCATCGATCAGGGCAGCCCCGTTCCGGTGAAGCGCTATCGGGTGACGCCGACGCCGGGCTCGCCGGGGCTGACGCTCACCTACGAGGGCATCATCGACCGGCCGTTGTCGGATCCGAAGGAGGAATACACCCGCGGGTTCCGCGACACATCAGGGTTGATCGGTCCCGAGGGCGTCTACCTCGCTGGAAGCTCGGTCTGGTATCCGCGCTTCAACGAGGACTTCGTCACGTTCCGGCTGCAGGCCGCGGCACCCAACCGATGGCACGTGATCAGCCAGGGCAACGGCACGTCTCGGGGGGTTGATGGCCTGGCGCGGTGGGATTCGGGCGGGTCGATGGACGAGATCTACCTGGTCGGCGGACCGCTCAATATGTTCAAAGACTCGGCCGGCGCGGTCGAGACGCTCGTCTATCTGCACGAGCCGGACGCCTCGATCGCCAGCAAGTACCTGACGGCGACGGCACAGTACATCGAGATGTACCGGACGCTCATCGGCCCCTATCCTTACGGCAAGTTCGCGCTGGTCGAGAACTTCTGGGAGACCGGCTACGGCATGCCGACCTTCACGCTGCTCGGCCCGCAGATCATCAGGTTCCCGTTTATTATCAACTCGTCGTACCCGCACGAGATCCTTCACAACTGGTGGGGCAACTCGGTGTTTGTCGACACGGCCGACGGCAACTGGTGCGAGGGCCTCACCGCGTACATGGCCGACCACCTCATCCAGGAGCAGCGAGGCACGGCCGACGAATACCGGCGGTCGACGCTGCAGAAGTACCGGGATTACGTCAAGACCGGGCGCGACTTCCCGCTGTCCGAGTTCCGCAATCGCTTCAGCGCGGCCACCGAAGCGGTGGGCTATGGCAAGGCGCTGATGGGATTCCACGCCCTGCGGCGCAACATCGGTGATGACGCGTTCCGGACCACGGTCGCACGGTTCTACCGCGCCTTCAAGGGCAAGCGGGCGACATTCCGCGACTTGCAGCGGACGGCCGAATCGGTGAGCGGCAAGCCGCTCGCGTGGCTGTTCGACGATCTCATCACGCGCACGGGTGCGCCGACACTGCAGGTGGCCGGGCCGGTTGGCGCCGGATCAGTGGTCGCGGTGAGCCAGCAGGGCGGGAGGTTCGTCGTCTCGGGAACGCTGCGCCAGACACAGACCGGTGCCCCGTTTGTCATTGACGTGCCTCTCGTGGTCCAGACCGAGCGGGGAACGACACCCTCACTCGTGCGCATGGACAAGGCGGCGCAGACCTTCTCTGTGACCACCGACTCGAGACCGCTGGCGTTGCACGTGGACCCCCGGTTCGACATCTTCCGCCGTCTCGACGCGCGCGAAACGCCGCCGTCGATCGGCCAGATCTTCGGCGAATCGTCCATCCTCGCGGTCCTCCCGTCGAAGGCCGGCGCGGCCGAACTCGACGGCTATCGTGCGCTGCTCAAGGGATGGCAATCCGAGAACCACGCCATCGAAATCACCAGCGACACCGCGATCTCGGCGCTGCCGGCGACGAAGGCCGTCTGGCTGCTCGGTCGAACGAATCGGTTCGCCGGCGCGGTGTTCGGCCGCCAGCACGGATTCAAGTCGACGCCTGACGCGATCGAACTCGAGCGCGAGACGATGGCGCTCGCCGGCCACACGCTGGTCGTCATCACGCGCCATCCAGCCACGCTCGAAAAGGCGGTGGGCTGGATTGTGGCCGACCCGGTGGCGGCCATGCCCGGACTCGGCCGCAAACTGCCCCACTACGGCAAGTACTCGTATCTCGGGTTCGAGGGCGACGAACCCGTCAATACGATCAAAGGACAGTGGCAGCAGTCGGATTCTCCGCTTCGGGTCGATCTGCGGCCGGCGGGTCAGTCGACCACTGCCCTCACGGCACTCGCGCCGGACGTGCGCAAGGCGCTGGCCGAACTGCCGCCGGTGTTTTCGCCGCAGGCGCTCCGCGATCACGTCGCGTATCTCGCGTCACCGGCCTTGCAGGGACGCGGGCTCGGCACCGCCGGCCTCGAGGCCGCGGCCCGGTACGTCGCGGAGCAGTTCAAGGCGTACGGTCTCGTGCCGGGCGGTGATGGCGGCACGTACTTCCAGACCTTCACGTCTCCGCGGGGCGAAGACGGGCAGCCGCACGAGGTGGCCAATGTCATCGGCGTGCTCCCTGGAGCGCGCGGCGACTGGAAGAACCAGAGTGCGATGCTCTGCGCGCACCTCGATCATCTGGGCCTCGGCTGGCCCGACGTCCGCAAGGGAGACGAGGGCAAGATACATCCCGGCGCAGACGACAACGCGAGCGGTGTGGCTGTACTGCTCGAGATGGCGCGAGCGCTCGGCTCGGGCGAGAAACCGCCGCGCACCATTGTCTTCGCGGCCTTCACGGGCGAAGAAGCCGGCCGCCTCGGCTCGAAGTACTATGCGGAGCATCCGTTGTTCCCGCTCAGCGCGATGGAAGGCGTGATCAACCTCGACACGGTCGGGAGGCTCGGCGCGCAGGCGCTGACGGCACTCGGTACGGGCACCGCGACGGAATGGCAGCACATCTTCCGCGGCGCCTCGTTTGTCACGGGCGTCGAAAGCCGAAGCGTGCCGGAATCGATCGAATCCTCCGATCAGACGAGCTTCATCGAGAAGGGCGTGCCGGCGGTGCAGATCTTCACGGCGGCCCATGCCGATTACCACCGGACCACCGATACGCCGGACAAGATCGACGTGGCCGGTCTCGTCAAGGTCGCGACCTTCGTCAAGGAAGGCATCGGCTATCTGGCGGAACGCCCCGAACCTCTGACCAACACGATACGTCCGGCGGCGCCCGCGCCCGCTCAACCGGCAGCCGGGGGCCAGCCGGCAACTGCTCGGCGCGTCAGCTTCGGCACCGTGCCTGACTTCGCGTTCGAGGGCCCCGGCGTCAGGGTCAGCGGACTGGTGCCCGACTCCCCCGCCGCGAAGGCGGGCATCAAAGAGGGCGACACGTTGTTGACGATCGATGGGAAGCCGGTGGCCAATCTGCAGGGATTTTCGGATCTGCTTCGGGCGCTCGCACCAGGTCAGACGGTACAGGTGGTGATCAGCCGCGGGGGCAACCAGCAGACGGTGGCGGTGACGCTGGTGGAGCGGTAACACAGGCTTCGGTGTAGGGGCACGGCATGCCGTGCCCTTGCGTCAGTCGGGCAAGCGTGATTCCAGGCGAGGGAGCATCCATGTCAACGCGATCGATTGTCGCTCTGATTCTTGTGCTGATGCTCGGCGTGCCGGCCATCGCGGCCGCTCAGGACTCCTCGTGGCGCTTGAAGATTGGCGACCCGGCGCGAAAGGACCGTGACGTCGCCCTGGTCCTCGACGGCATCATCGACACGGCGGCCGGCAAGACGCTGACGGCCAGCGAACTGGCCGCGAAGCTCGATGATGTGAAGGTCGTGTTCATCGGCGAAAGCCACACCGACATCGCCTTCCACCGCGTGCAGCTGCAGGTCATCGAGGAACTGCAGAAGCGCGGACGCGATGTTCTGGTCGGCCTCGAGATGTACCCCTATACCGAGCAGGCGTCGCTCGATGTCTGGAATCAGGGCAAGCAGAGTGAGAAGGACTTCGTCGCCGCGTCGAAGTGGTACAAGAACTGGGGTTATCACTGGCACTACTACCGCGACATCTTCCTGTTTGCGCGCGACAAGGGGATGAAGATGTTCGCCGTGAATACGCCCCGCGAGGTGGTGACGGCTGTTCGGAAGAAGGGATTCCAGAATCTGACCCCCGAAGAGGCGGCGCGCATCCCGTCGAAGGTCGATACGTCGAGCGAGGAACACAAGCAGCTGTTCCGTGCCTTCTTCGCGGGCGACGACACCCTGATGCACACGATGAGCGGCGCGATGTTCGACGGCATGTTCGCCGCGCAGTGCACGTGGGATGCCTCCATGGGGTACAACGCCGTGCAGGCGCTGAAGACATTCGGGGGACCCAGAAGCGTGATGGTCGTGCTGATTGGTTCGGGCCACGTCGCCTACGGGCTGGGCATCCAGCGTCAGGCCGCGCTCTGGTTCGACGGCAAGATGGCGTCGATTATTCCCGTGGCGGTCACCGATGGCCGGGACCGGCCGATGGGCAGAATTCAGGCCTCCTACGCGGACTACCTGTGGGGGTTGCCGCAGGAGGACGACCCGGTGTATCCGTCGCTCGGCCTGTCGACGCGCGACAACAAGGGCGAGGCGCCGCTCGAAGTGATCGACGTGCCAAAGGACTCCGTTGCGGGCCTCGCCGGATTCAAGGTGGGCGACGTGCTGCAGGCGATCGACGGCACGCCGCTCAAGAGCCGGGAGCTCATGAACACGCTGATGGCGGAGAAGCGGTGGGCGGACGCCGCGGTGTTCACGGTGGTGCGGGGCAGCGAGACCATCACGTTGACGGCGGTCTTTCGACGGACGCTGCCCGCGGCAGTCAAGTAGGGGCACGGCATGCCGTGCCCCTGCAACGCGCCATCCATCGCGCCCGGGCGGCTACTTGACGGTGCGGTAGACGAAGGCAGGCGGGATGTTGCGCCAGATCGTCCGGGTGGATGACACCTCGGAGAATTGCGCGCGCAAGCGGCTCCGGAAGCGCCGCCCCAACGGCCAGGCCAGACCGCCGAGGTAGGCGAACGTGACGAACCGCCCGCCAGGACTGAGCGAATCATGGACGGCCGCCAGCATCTCGTCCTGCTGCGCAGGAGAGAACGACGAGAACGGCAGCCCCGAGATGATGCAGTCGCACGAGGTCTGGCCGCACTCGTGGAGGCGCTCGCGCACGGAGACCGCGGAGGCGTGAAACACCCGGACACCGGGGCAGCGCTTGCGCGTGGCAGCCGCAAACGATGCATTCGCCTCAATCGCGAAGAACATCGCGCCGGGGTCGAGCTTACGCAGGATCACCTCGGTGAAGGCCCCGGTTCCCGGGCCAAACTCCACTACGACCTTGGCCCGCTCGAGCCCGGCGGCATCGGTGATGAGCTCGGCCAGGCGCCAGGAGCTCTCGGCGACAGCCCCAACCGACGTCGGCTTTCGCACGAACTCGCCCAGAACGTGAAATTTCTCCATCTGTGGGGTTCTTCCGCTGACACGACTCCGTCAGGTTTCACACCGTTCGTACTTCCAGGTGTCGGAATCGATGAGCAGGTACGACTCACCCACCGGACCGAGCCCGATCGACCGCACGCCCTGCCGCACGTCGTCGTGATAGACGTGGTGATGGCCAAACAGGTGCAGCCGCGGCCGCACCGAGGCCAACACTTCGTTGATCGGCGTCTTGCCGACATCCTGCTTGCGCCCGCGCACATCCAGAAGAAACGGCCTCGCCGCTTCGTGCGACACGAACAGATCAATGCGGTCGAGGGCCCGCAGGGCTTCCACTTCCGCGCGAAGAAAGTGCCGGCGCTTGTCGTCCCGGGCCATCACGGGGAAGTCACCTTTCGACGGCGCCAGCCTCGGCCGCGGAATGTCGGAGGGCGTTCTATCGTACCACGTGGGTGCCATCGTGCCGCCAAGTCCCGCGACAACGATGGGACCGACGTGAACGGCGACGCCGTTGGGGATGTGGTGGAGATTGAGCAGCGGCGCGCGCGTGGCGGTGGCCAATCCGGCCACGAACTCGAGATTGTCGTTGTTGCCCTTGATCCAGTACAGGGGCGAGGGCGGAGACTCGTATGCGCCGTTGGCGTCGGCGAGATCGCCGACCGACACCCACCAGCCGATGTCCGGGTGGCGGAGCATGATCGTCCGGACCGACAGAAAATCGCCGTGCACGTCGCCCAACGCGCCGAATTTCATGGCAGATCGGTCGCTAGCGAGCAGCCGCCCGGGCAGGCACGAGCAGGTCCTGCTTGTCCCAGATGAAGTCGTTCTTGGTGTAGACCGCCAGTTCGTAGTCTTTGCCCATGAAGATCGCCGACACCGGGCACGCTTCTTCGCAGTAGCCGCAGAAGATGCATCGGGTCTTATGGATCTGGTACGTGCTGGCGAATCTCGGGCCCGCGGCCACGCTCCCGTCGTTTTCGGCCGCCTCGAGGTAGATGGCGTCCGACGGACAGGCGACGGCGCACAGGCCGCATGCGACACATTTCTCGAGACCGTTCTCGTCGCGCATCAGCACCTGCTTGCCGCGATATTTCGGAAACATCGGGACCTTCTGGTCCGGATAGTTCACCGTGATTGGTTTCTTGAAGATGTGTTTCAGCGTCGTCGCGAAACCGACAATCAGCGGACGAATCATGCGATCTGCCTCCGCGCCCGCCCGGGCGCGCCAAAGAGGACTCCACAGCGGCCTTGGACCACGGGCCGAATGATCATAACACGTTCATCCGCAGCGGTTTGACAGCCCGCGAGAGCGGCCGGTATAGTCGTGTTGTAGGCATCCGATACAGCGAGACCGCTAGTCGAAGCTGGTCAACGTCAACGAGATCAACGGGATCAAGGAGAGCGTCGCTTGGTTCAGCCGGAATTTCCAACTGAGGATGAGAGACGCCGGGCGGGCGGCGAATCCAGTGAGCCGGTCTTCGACCAGACGGCTCCGGGCGCACCTGGAACTGTCGATCTCTACAGTGACCCGCATCCGATAGACCCGCCTGCGTTCTCGGCACCGGTCTGGCCTCAGACGCCCCCGGCCGGCGCCGGGCCCGCCCGGCCCGGCAAGCTGGCGATGTTTCGCGAAGAGTTGTTCGCGTGGGTCAGGACGCTCGCTTCGGCGGCCGTGTACGCCACGCTGATCGTGACCTTCGGATTCCAGGTCGCCCGAGTGGAGGGCCAGAGCATGGCGCCGACGCTCGCCGACCAGGACCGCTTGATCGTCAACAAGTTCATCTACCGCATGAGCGCGCCCAGGAAGGGCGACATCGTCATGCTGTACTACCCGATCAACCCGGACAAGTCGTTCGTCAAGCGCGTGATTGCAGAGGAAGGCGACACCGTCCGCATCAGCGACGGCCGCGTGTACGTCAATGACGTGCGGCTCGACGACAGTTACGTCCCCTCGGAGTACCGCAGCCACGACGATTGGGGACCGCAGGTGATTGCCGAGGGGTACTACTTCGTGATGGGCGACCATCGGAACAACAGTTCCGACAGCCGCCACTGGGGTCTGGTGCCGAAGAAGTACATCATCGGCAAGGTGCAGGTGCGCTGGTGGCCCGTGCCTGCGGCGCGAGTGTTCTAGAACCCGTACGGCGCGTCATTTCTTAGGCGGCGCGATAATCGTCGGGTCGAGTCCCTTCTTCACCTGCGGCACACCGTCAGTCATCCACAGCGGCGCCGGAGTGCCTTTGAGGTAGTGGTCGAAGAACTGCCGCATCCGGACCTGGAAGTCCTTCTGATTCTCCTTCTTCGCCAGGTGATGCGACTCGTCGGGATACGAGAGCAGAATCACCTGCTTGCCTAGGCGCCGGGCGGCCGCGTAGAATTCCAAGCCCTGCCCGGCATCCACAGAACCATCGGCTGTGCCGTGAAGAATCATGAACGGTGTCTTGATTTTCGGCGCGTTGTGCACGGGCGACTGGCTTTCGAACAGCTCGCGCGCCGACCACGGGGTGGCGCCCGCGCCCATTCGCACCTGCCCGACCTCGGTGATGCCCTGCTGAATGGTACCGGTCGACCGGTACAGCGTGCCGTAGAAGCTCGTGAGATCGGTCGGCGGCGCCCCTGTGACGACGGCCGCGAAGATGTCGGTCTGCGTGAGGATGAACGATGACTCGTAGCCGCCCCAGCTGTGGCCCTGCAGGCCGATGTGCGCCGGATCGGCGTAGCCCAGCTCGATCACCTTCTTCACGGCGCTCGTGACGCAGTCGAGCGCCGACGATCCCGGCTTGCCAATCTCGTACCTGACGTCCGGCTGGAGCACGAGATAGCCGTTGCTCGCGTAGGTCGACATGTGCGGCCGATCGTCATAGACCGGAAACGAGAAGGTGTGGTGCGTGTCGGACATCAGCTCGTAGAAATACACGAGCATCGGGTACTTCTTGCCGGGTTCGTACCCGGCCGGCAGCGTCAGCGTGGCCTGCAGGCGCTGTCCCTTGCTGTTCTTGTAGTCAACGAGCTTCTTGGTTCCCCAGGTGAACTGCTTGAAGAGGTCCGGCTCGGCGTCGGTGACCTGCCGGGGTGCCGTAAACCGCTTGTCTGCGACCCAGTAGTTCGGGTACTGGTTGAACGTCTGCTCGGTGAACAGGATTCTGTCGGCGTTCTTCGCCGCAATCGGCGCGCCGACGGCCTTGTCGGCCCAGATAAGCGGCGAAGGCGACTGGCCCGGCCCAATCTCCGAGTAGCCCGATTTCTTCGTGTACTCGCCGAAGGCCGACAACAGCACGGCCTTGCTGAGATCGATCGGCTCCGCCGCAGCACCGCCGCCACGGCCGCCGCCGCCTCGCCCGCCGCCACCCGCACGGCCGAGCTGGGTCACACGGTATCGCACCTCCTGCTTTGCGCCCTCGCCCTTCGTCAGGTTGGAGATCGATCCTCCCGCGAGCGGCAGCGCCCACACGTCGTAGCGGTCGTACAGCAGCGCTGACGCCCCATCCGCCGTGAATCCGGCGACGCCGTACACGGGCTTCTCGTAGTCGTGGTCGTCTTCGGCGTTCACGAAGCTGCGACCGCCGTCGATGACTGTCTTCTTCCCAGTCGCCATCTCGTACGAATAGACGTGGCCGCTCTTCAGATACAGAAACCACTTCCCGTCCGGGGAAAAGCCCATCGTCCGGGACAACCCGGGCTCGACGAGCGTGCGAACGCCATTCAAGAGGCTCACGCGGTAGATATCGCTCTTGCTCGCGCCCCACTCGACCTGTCCCCTGTACGGGGTGTCGACGCGGCCAATCGCCCACTGCAGATCGTCGGCTGGCGTGATCGTCTTCATGTCGTCATCGGCGATCTGGCGGATGGAGCCCGACACCACGTCGAGGATGGCCGCCTTCGTCGATCGTCGTTCCTGATTCAGCTGGACGATCTGCACCGACTGCGGGTCGTCGTCTCTCCAGTGCCACACGTCCACGTTGGCCTGCGGTTCGGTCGATGGCGTCTTCTCGTCATCCTGCGCCTTCAGACCGACCAGCACTCGGGCTCCGTCGGTGCTCCATTTGGGCGCGGTGAATTCACTGATCACCATGCCCGAGGGCAACGACGACCCCTTGGCGGGATCGAACGTTGCGGCCTTCATCTGCGGCGTGCCGACGTTGTTCCACGAGAGCAGCGCATTGTCGCGTTGCATCTTGCCCTTCGGCTTGTCCCCGCGCAGTACGGCGAGGTTCGCCCCCTGGGCGCTCCAGACAAGCTGGTCGTAGTCTGCGTCAGCCGCGTCGAGCATCCGCTGCTCGCCGCTGGCGAGCGTCATGACGTATACACCGTTGCCCAGGCGCTGTTGGCCGCGCACCGTATAGGCCAACTGCTTGCCGGCGTCATCGAAGGTGTACGTGCCCACGTTGCCGACGTAGCGCTGGTTGCCGGACGCCAGGTGCCGCATCAACAGGTCTGTGCCTGGCGCGTTGCTGTCGGCGGTGTCCCCGCCAGCACCCGTGCCGCCGCGGCCACCACGGCCTCCAGCCGTTCCGGCGGCAGGCGCCGCCCCGGCGGCTTGCGGGCGCATCAGCAGCCATTCGCCATCAGGCGAGAAGGCGAAGCTGCCCACCGACGGGTACGTCTTCCTGGTGCCGGTCGCGAGTTCGAGCACTTCGAAGATCCGCGCGGGGGCCGTCTCGGCGTCGGCGGTCGCGCCCTGAGCCGGCTGCCGGCCGCCGCGCCCGCCCGAGCCCCGACCGCCGCGGCCGGTCGTTGCGGGCGGTGCGATGAAATAGCCGATCCACTGTGCGTTATCAGAGAACGACGCGCCGGTCCCCCGCGGCACCTCGTAGACCTTGTCGCTGTCGAGCGCCTTCACGTAGAGCGTGCCATCGCCGTCATTCGGCGTCACCGTGTAGAGCATCCACTTGCCGTCTGTCGATATCGCGGCGCCGGCGATGCGCTTAATCTTCGCGTAGTCCTCGAGCGCAATGGGCTTCGGCGCGGCCGGCTGCGCGCGCATCAGCAGCGGCACCAACGCGAGACCGAAAACAACGAGGAAGACGAGACGGCGAGGGCGACGGGAAGCAATCATCCGTGTGCTCCAGATGGCTCAAATCGAGGTTCGACCAAGCAGTGGACTTTCGAGTCCCGGTTTCGGGCGAACCGGCGAAGGATATCATCAGATTGCGGCGCTCAGCTGACCGCGGGCTCGCGCGTGGCGTAGAGTTGCTCGATGACGGCTGCGCATCGCTCTTCAACCACGGATCGGCGCAGCTTCAGCGTGGGCGTCAGTTCGCCGCCTTCGATCGTCATCTCGGCCGGCAACAGCGCAAATCGCTTGATCCTCTCGAACTGCGCGAGTTCCATGTTGATCTGATCGAGCAGCCGCTGGAACAGTGCGTGCACGTCGGGGCGCGTGACCAGTTGTTCGCGCGTGCCAGACGGCGCGCCTTGTTCCCGCAGCGAGGCTTCGACCGCGACGAAATCCGGCACAATCAGCGCCGCAGGAAACCTGCGCCGATCGCCGATGATGATCGCGTCTGACACAAGCGGACTCGCCTTCAGCCGCAGCTGGATGGGCTGTGGTGCGATGTTCTTGCCGCCAGACGTGATGATCAGATCCTTCTTGCGGTCGGTAATCGAGAGGTACCCGTCCGCGTCGATCCGGCCGATGTCCCCGGTGTGCAGCCAGCCGTCAACCAGCGCGGCGGCGGTCTCGTTCGGCCGGTTGTAGTACCCCTGCATGATGTTCGGGCCGCGCGCGAGAATCTCCCCGTCGGCGGCGATCCGCATCTCGACCCCGGGGACGGCTGGGCCCACGGTCCCCAGTCGTGGAGCGTGCGGTGGATTGACCGTAATGACCGGCGCGCTCTCGGTCAGACCGTAGCCCTCGAGGATCGGCAGACCGACGGCGTGAAAGAACTCCGCCGTCGTGCGCGCCAGCGGCGCGCTGCCAGACACCATCGCCCGGATGCGGCCCCCAGTCCTGCTTCGGAGCTTGCGCAACACCAGTGCGTCCGCCAGCGGCGCCTGAATCGTCGTAAACCACGAGGGCCTCCGGTGCTCGATCCTCGCCTGACTGCTCAATCTCCCGACGCCTACCGCCCAGGCGAACAGCCGCCGCTTGAACGGCGGAGCCGTGGCCACACTGTCGAGCGCGGCGTGGTGAAACTTCTCGAACACACGCGGCGCGCCGGTCATGATCGTCGGGGCGGCACGGCCAAGATCCCGTGCGACCGTCGCCAGCGACTCGGCAAACACGATCGACGCGCCCGCAAACAGGTAGAGATACATCACCGTGCGCTCGAACACGTGGCTCAGCGGCAGAAGCGACAACGCCACATCCGAGGCCGTCACTTTGAGCACCGCATTGGTGGCGACGACGTTCGACATGATGTTGTCGTGCGTGAGCACCACGCCTTTGGGCGCTCCGGTGGTTCCCGACGTATAGATGATGGTCGCAATGTCGGAAGGCGCGACGCGGCGGGCCTCCGTCTCGTAGCGCGCCTCGAGTCCGGGATCCTGCAGCAATTGCCGGCGCCCGTCCGCGACCACGTCAGCCATCGTCAGAATCGCCGGCCCGCCGCCAGAGAATTCGGGCGCCGGTGTCGGCGCCACAACGACGATCACCGTGTGAAGCCGGGGCAGGCTCGGGGCGGCCTCCTGGAGTTTCGCCAGCTGGATCGCGTCGGAGACGATCACCACGCTGGCGCCCGCATCGTCCAGGATGAAGTGCGTCTGGGTGGCCGACAGCGTCGGATACACCGGAACCGTGATCGCCCGCGCCGTGAGGATGGCCAGATCGGCTACGCTCCATTCGGGCCGGCTCTCGCACACGATGCCGACGCGATCGCCGGCGCGGACACCGAGCGCCTGCAGGCCGAGGCTGAACGCCCGGATGTGTTCCAGAAACTCGCGGCCCGAGAACCCCACGAACCGGTCGCCCTCGCAGCGGCGTATGAGCGCAGCCCTGTCGTGCCGCGCCGCCACGTGAAACGGCAGTGCGGCAATGGTGCGAACGTCGTCGTGGGCGCTTGATGGCGCGGTCATTCGGAAACGATCTGGCCCGTGTGTGTTTACCGTAGACCAGTACCGCACACCGGTCAATACCCGGCGCGTTTGTCCACCACATTCAGGAGCGCTTCGCCCGCCAGATATCTCCGCAGGTTATCGCTGAACAAATCGACGGCGGCCTCCCAGTAGTCCGCGCGAAAACCGGCCACGTGCGGCGTCACGATCACATTCGGCATCGCCCACAAGGGGCTGGCCTGATCCAGCGGCTCGTGCTCGAACACGTCGAGCGCCGCGCCGGCAATCGTGCCGGAGCGCAGGGCGTCGACCAGCGCGTCTTCCTGCACCAGTTTCCCGCGCGCGACGTTAATCAGCCACGCCGTACGCTTCATCCGGGCGAACTCGGACCGGCCGATCATCCCACGCGTCTCCGCCGTGAGCGGGGCTGACAGGACGACGACGTCGGATGCTTCCAGCAGTCTCGGAAGGTCCGAAGGCCCGAGCGCCTCGGCGACACCCTCCGGTACGGGCCAGTCGGTTTCGCGGCGCGTGCCGACGACCGTCATCCCGATCGCCGATCCGATTCGGGCAACCCGGCAGCCGATCGCACCCAGGCCGACGATGCCCAGCGTCCGTCCGTCGAGCATGGGCAGGCCGGACAGCTGAGGCTGAATCCACTGCCGCCCGTCCTGCGCGCGGATCGTCTCTGGCAGCCTGCGCAATGCTGCCAGCATCAGCGCGATCGCGTGCTCGGCGACGGATGCCGCGCTCATGCCGCGCGAATTGGTCAGCACGACCGGGCTGGCCACCATCGCGGGAAACAGCATGCTGCCGACGCCGACGGCCGAACTGTGAACCCACTTGAGGCGTGGCGCCAGCTCAAGGGCCCGCGGCGTGAGCACCGACGTGAAGGCGACGTCGGCCTCGGGGAGCAGCCGAATCAGGTCGGCGTGATCTTCGGCGTGCGAGAACACCACGCCTGGAAACCTCCGCCGCAACACATCGACGAAGGATGGCGGGATCGTCCACGCCTCACTCGGGCTGTAAATCGCGACGAGTACCTGCATCGCTATGCCCCGCGCTTCCAGACGCCCGATCGGCCGCCGCGCTTCTCCAGCAGAAGGATGTCATCGATCACGACGGCGCGATCCACGGCTTTCACCATGTCGTAGATCGTCAGCGCCGCCGCCGCGACCGCGGTCAACGCCTCCATTTCCACGCCGGTCGGGCCAACCGTCCGGACGCGGGCCTCGATCTCGTATCCTTCGCGCCGCCGGCGGAAGTTCACCTCGCAGTGGCTGATCGCGAGCGGGTGGCACAACGGGATGATCTCGGACGTCTTCTTGGCCGCCATGATGCCGGCCAGCCGCGAGGCCTGCAGCGGGTCACCCTTGGCGATCTGGCCAGAGCCGATCAGCCTGAGCGTCGCCGGTGCCATCCGCACGAAGCCGCGCGCCACCGCCTCGCGAACCGTGGCGGGCTTCTGGCTCACATCCACCATGCGGACGCGCCCCCGAGCGTCCACGTGCGAGAGCTGCCCGGCGGATTTTCTCCTCAACGAGGGCGTGATCTTCCTGCTCGCCATCTCAGCGCCCTGTCTTCTGTGCCTTCTCGGCGTCGATCACGGTCGTACCCTTGGTGATCCAGTCGGGCGCGGCCGCGCCCTTCAAGTAGTGATCGAACCACTGGAGGATGCGCCGGTGGTAGTCGATCTGGTTCGGCTTCTCGCGCGCGCTGTGATTCTCGCCGGCATACACCAGCATCACCAGTTGCTTGCCGGCGCGCCGCGCGTAGTTGTACATCTCGACGCCCTGCCGGAAGTCAACCGTCCCGTCCTTGTCGCCGAAAAAGATCATCATCGGCGTCTCGAGCTTGTTGACGAACAGCGTGGACGAGTTGCGGATGTAGGCCTGCAGATCCTCCCAGTACGGCACGTCCATCCGGGCCTGCCCTGTTTCGAAATGCGCGGGTTCCGGCAGACCCTGATTCCAGTGAATCGCGCCGTAGAAACTCAGGAGGTTGGTAATCGGCGCGCCCGCGATGGACGCCGCAAAGATGTTGGTCTGCGTCGGGATGAAGCTGGCCTCGTATCCGCCCCACGAATGCCCGACCAGGCCGACCCGCTTCGGATCGACCGCACCCGCGGCCAGCACCGCTTTGACGGCTGCGGTGACGCAGTCGACCGCCGCGAGACCGGGATCGCGCGGCCGGAACACGATGTCCGGCTGCAGCACGAAGTAGCCGTTGGCCGTGAACACCGCCGCGTTGTAGGGCGAGCGCTCCGACGGAGCCACGTATCCATGAACGCCTTGCGACAGCCGTTCGTAGACGTACACGATCATCGGGTACTTCTTCCCGGGCTCGTAGCCGGCCGGGTAGTACAGGGCTCCCTGCAGCCGTTCCCCCTTCGCGTTCTTGTAGTCAACCAGCGACGATCGGCCCCACGTGTAGCTCTTCTGGAACGTGTTCGTGGCGGTCAGTTGCGTGGCGTCGGCGAGCGCTGCCCCTCCCACAAGGAGGTCGGGCGAGTCGTCGAAATCCTGAACCACGTACGCGAACGCGTCGGCCTTCCTGGCCTTCGCCAGCCGAGCGACGTTCTTGTCGAGCCACACGAGACGTTCGACGGCCGGTACGGCGCCAGCCGCCGGCGGTGCGGTCGGCACACGCGCATACCCGAACTTCTTCGACCAGCGGCCGTAGAGGCTCGTGTAGATCGGGGATGCCGGGTCGATGAACTCCTCGTCGCGGTTGGTCCGCGCGTACCGGTGCACGACGGACTCCTCGGCGCCCCGCGTCAAGCGGACGCCGCCGGCCCCCTCCGGCGCCACGCGCCAGATGTCGTGCTGGTCGTACAACAGGACCGCCGCGTCATCCTTCAACCAGCCCGCGACGCCCGACGGCGGCCTCTGCACGCGAACCGGAGTGTCGTAGTCGGGATCGATCCAGACGGCCTTGATCGTCGCGGTGATGTTGGTCGCCTTGCCCGAGCGGATGTCGCAGGTCCAGTACTGGTCGCCCTTGAAATACAGCAGGTAGTTTCCGGCGGGGCTGTTGCCCTGAAAGTACCAGACTCCCTCGATGGCCTTTCTGCGCGCGCCCGTCGTCAGATCGACCAGGTAGACGTCCTGCCTGGTCCGGTCGAACATGTTATCGAACATGTACGGCTTGCGATCGGTCTCGGTCGCAAACCGATCGCCTGCGACGACGCTCACCCGCTCGTCCTTGTCAGTCCCGATACGCAGCCACTTTCCGCTGTCGACGTTCCACAGCGACAGGTAGTTGCGTTCGACGTCGCGGCTCTTATCGACGCGCTGCATCGGGATGATGCGCTCGTCTTTGCTGTGCCACACGTCCACGCCGGCGGGCTTCGGCTTTGGCGCCTTGTCGCCGGCCTTGTCCGCGCCATCCTTGGCCGCTTTGCGATCCCATTCCTGGATCCCGAAGTAGAGCGTCTTGCCGTCCTTCGACCACTGCAGCCGTCGGAAGGTCACGACCCGCATGTCCTCGGGAAACCCGTTGTCGGCCGCGTGATCGTACCGCCGCGCTGGTGTCTCGCCTGGGGTCTGCAGACCGCGCCACGCCAGCACGGTATTGGTGTCTTCGTCGCGAGTGTCATCAGTGCGCGACTTGAAGACGGCCAGATCGTCGCTCTTCGCGCGCCACGTGAGGCCGATGTAGGTAGCGTCGCCCGAATCGAGCAGCCGTAACGCGCCCGTCTGCGGGTCGTACACGTGGACCCCGTTACCGGCCTTTCCCTCGGCGTCAATTGCGAGCGCGAGCAGTCGGCCTTCATCAGCCCAGGCAAATTCCGACACATTGCCGAACGTCATGACGGCGCCGGTGGTGAGATTTCTCACCAGCAGGTCCGCGCCCTTCCGCTTCACGCCGTCAGGCAGATACCGCAGCATCGCGAGATACGGCCCGGCGGGCGCAAAGGCGAATCGGGTGATATCGGCAACGACGATCGGAGCGGCTGGAGCGGCAGCCGCATCCAGACGAACGAGGCCCAGCCTGTCGCGAACCGGCTTCTTGTCGTCCTGCATCTTCTCGCGCTCGGCCTCGGAGTAACCGATCCGGTACGCCAGCCACTGTCCGTCGGCCGAAAACGCGGGTGCACTCCCTTCGGCGGCCTTGTGCCATGGCTTGCCGGGCGTTGAGCCAGTCGCCGCCGGCACCGGATAGACCTGCAATTCGCTTGTTCCATCCACGCGCGTAATCGGCACCCCGACCCACTTGGCGTTATCCGCGAGGACCGAGACGCCGAGCGTTTCCCACTTGCCGTAGTCAGCAGCCTTCACAGGCGCCAAGGTCGGCGTCGATGGCGACTGGGTCAAGACCCGAGCCGATCCAGGCGCGAGAGAGAGAATGACAAGAGCCGCAAGCTGTATCCGCGTTGTTCGTCTCACGTTCGCCTCCAGAAAGCCTCCGTGCACCCCGCCGGCCACGTCTGCCGGCATACTGTACACCGTCTCGTTCCTGCCTGCGCGACCCGCCCGCGTCGATCGGCGTCGAGAGGGACCCTTCTGGGTCGTCATTCCGGCGACCTGTCCCGCCGTAGCCCGGGGAAGACGCAGGGGCGAAGGCGGAATGCCGGAATCCAGTCGTGTCCCTGTCTGCCTGACTGTCATGCTAAGATGCGCCGCATGAGTGTGAAACCGACTAGCCCAACAGCCCCTGATGACGGCTTCAAGCCGTTCGTGCCCGACAACTCCGATCAACGGGAGTTCACGGTACGCGCCCTGCTTCTTGGCCTGCTCATGTGCGTCATCCTCGGAGCGGCCAATGCGTATCTCGGCCTGAGGGCCGGGATGACGATTGCGGCCACCTACCCGGCAGCCGTCATCGGAATGGCCGTCCTCCGCATCATGAAGGGCAGCCTCCTCGAAGAGAACTTCGCCAGGACCGTCGGCTCAATCGGTGAGTCGGTGGCAGCGGGCGCCATTTTCACGATGCCGGCGTTTGTCATCCTCGGGCTGTGGCACTTCGACGCAGCCAACATATACACGGAGTACCTAGCGGCCTCGACTCTGATGGTGCTGGGCGGCATGCTGGGCATCCTCTTTGTTACCATCCTCCGGCGCGTGATGGTCGAGGACAAGGGCCTGCCGTTCCCCGAGTCGGTGGCCGCCGCCGAGATTCACAAGGCTGGTCAGCGCGGGGCGGACGCCGCCATGCAGCTCTTCCAGGCGATGGGCGTCGGCGCGATCATCCGGTTGCTCTCGCGCACGGACATCGATACGAAGGACGGTCTGGGCATCTTCTTCTCGGGTAACACGTTCGAGCTGGCGGTTGGCAAACTCAAGGAAAGCGTCGTCAAGCTGGGCCTGGGGAAATCACCCACCGAAATCGCTGCCGGCGGCGTCACCACCATCGCAGCGCCCGCCGTAACCCCGGCGTACATGGGCGTCGGCTACATCATCGGGCCTGAACTGGGCGCGCTGAACTTCGCCGGAGGCCTGCTGGCCTGGGGCTTGTTCGTGCCACTGCTCGTCTTCTTCCTCGGGCCGAGCCTGATTGACAAGTACACGTCGCCCGACGGCGTCCAGAACTGGGGCGGGCTGGTCGGCCACCTCTACCGCTTCATCGTCCGCCCGATCGCGGTCGGCGGCATGCTGGTCGGCGCCTGCTACACGCTGTTCAAGATGCGGAAGAACCTCATCCTCGGCATCAAGCGCGGCGTGGCGGATGTCAAGAAATCGGCGGTGGCCGCAGCCGCCACTAAACGCACCCAGCAGGACCTCTCGTTCAAAGTCGTGCTCTTCGGCATCGCGCTCGTGTTCGCGCTGATGACGGCGGTCTACTTCTACTTCACGAACATGCTGTCTGGTGCGCTGTTTGCGGCCATCGTCATGCTCATCACGGGGTTCTTCTTCGCGGCTGTGTCGGGCAATCTGGTCGGCATGATCGGCTCGTCGAACAACCCGATCTCGGGTCTGACGCTCGCCACCACCATCGTGGCGGCGCTGACGATGGTGATTGTGGGCGTGAAGGGCGAGGCGGGCGTCGCGGCCGTGCTGGCGGTGGCCGCGGTGGTGTGCGTGTCGTCGGCTGTGGCAGGCGAGATGCTGCAGGATCTCAAGGTCGGGCACATCCTGGGCGGCACGCCCTGGAAGATGCAGATTGGAGACATGATTGGCGTCGCGGTAGCCGGCCTTGTGATGTTCTTCCCGATCTACGTCCTGCACAACTCCGAGGTCGCGAGTGGCGGTCTCGGCGGCCGCGTGCTGGCGGCGCCGCAGGCGGGCCTGATGGCCGCGCTCTCACAGGGGATCGTCGGCGGCGACATGCCGTGGCCGCTGGTGATCGTCGGCATCGCCATGGGCATCTCGCTCATCCTGATCAAGGTGCGCAGCCCGATGCTGTTCTCGGTCGGGATGTACCTGCCGCTCGGCACGACGTTCGCGATCTTTGTCGGCGGCATGATTCGCGGCATCGTCGACAAGATGGCCGCCAGACGCGACTACAACGCGGCGCAGAAGGCGCGCGTCGAGAATGCCGGGGTGCTGACGGCGTCGGGGTTGATCGCGGGTGAAGCGATTATGGGGCTCATCATCGCCGCGGTCGTGTTCTTCAGCACGAACAAGGAGTTTCCGGGTATTCCGGGCCTCGACAGCGTTGCGGGGCTGCTGGCCATCCCGGTCTTCGCCGTGCTGGCGGTCTACATGATCTTTGTTCCGCTGCGGAAGGCCGGCACCCCAGACGAGCCCGCACCGCCGACTGCGGTGATGTAACCGGCCCAGTCGATTCGTCACCCGATCTGCCGAGGGACGTTGCGCATGCCGTGCGCGGCGTCCCTCGTTTTGTGTGCGCCAGGAGCGGGGTTCCCTCCGCGTCCCCGCTCACGCTCGCCGGCAAAACACGCCTACCGGGGCTCGTGACCGGTCTGACGTTTGCGCTATTCGCGCAGCCTGTCCTTGGCCCTATCGGCGCATTTTGCGTGCCTGACGCTGTCGGCTCGGTTCGAGGGGCCGCTTCGGGAACCACGCTCCCGGCTAATCCCCCTCTCCGAATCCCGAGTCAGGGCACAATCCGAAACGGCGCGAGCATGTGGAGTGTCTGTGTGCCCTGCTCCGTCGTGATCCGGATCACGTAATCGCCGACCGCGAGCGGCGCCAGGGTCAATTCAGCGCGCACCCAGCGTACGCCGTCCTTCTCGACGACCGTGGCGCCGACGGGCAGCGCCATCGTCTTGCCGTTGCGATCGACCAGTTCGCCGCTCACCTTGTTGGGCGCCAGCGACGCGGACAGCTGGATGATGATGCGCTCGGTTCGCCGGAAACGCCGGTCTGTCGTGGCGTTCTCCGGCGCGATCGCAGCGGTGCCCCGCCGGAAGTAGATCGGCTGTCCGAGCATCAGCGCATCCGATCGGGCTGGCGATGCCACGTCGAATCGGGCCGTCTCCGTCATCGGCAGGCCTCCCGTCGCCGGCGTCACGCGCACCCGCACCGCGTAGCTGCCGGGGTCGAGCCACACGTCTTCGAGGGTCCGGGGGAAGCGCGTGAGGAATCGGCCCGACCCGGCGGGAATCGGCACCGTGTAGCGGATCACCGTCGAGCCGTCCTTGGCCGTGATGGCCACGTCCGCGTCGCCGCCCTGGCTCCAGTTGTCGCCGGTGTTTGCGCGAGTGTCGATCTCTCCCATGATCCACAGTGCGGGTTCGGCACCCGCGGGCTTGGCCTTCGAGGGATCGCCGGCTGGAGTCCACCAACCCGGGCTCACCGTTACGCGCAGCGGCACGTCGCGGGCCGAGCCTTCGAGCGTCGCGATCGTCTTCCTGATGGCTGCGGTGGCTTCGTCGACCGCCGGTGCGGCGGCTGAGGTGGTCCGTGCCGTGGCTTCTTCTGCGGTTGGCGCTTTGTATCCCCGTCTGGCGCGCACTTCGACGCCGGGCCGCTTGACGCGCACCTTGATCGCGCGGTACTTGCCGTCGGCCTTCGAGTTGGTCGATGAATAGCCCAGGAGATAGTAGGACGACAGGTCGGAGACGACTCGTTTGAGCCCGCCTTCGATGTCGTTGGAGTTGATCACCGCCACGCCGTCGGTGTTTTCGGCGACCGTCAACAGCGTGTCGTGCCGATTCCGGAGCATCATGAAGTCGTCGATAATCGAGGGCGGAGGATTGGGACCCATGTCGCTGTCGAACACCGGCAGGCCGCGCGGCTCGATCGGGTAGAAACTCGCGTTCGCACGATTGGCCTCGTCCATGACGTCGCGAAAGCGCCGTTCATCATCAAGGCCGGAGAGCATCACGCGGTCCTGGTCGCAGAGCGTCCGGACCGCGCCGACGGAACTGCCGCGATCGATCATGCCAAGGCGCCCGTCCGGGCCGACGCCCATCGTTGGCGGGCGGGTGCCGGCCGCCATCATGCTCGGGTCCGGACGAAACAGCTGCCATCCCTCGCTGACCAGCAGAATCGCCTTGCGCTCCTCCCGGATCCCGTGAAGATGCCGGACCAGATCCACCAGCGCATCCAGCGTGTTCTTTTCGCGGCGCCGCTCGATCATCTCCTGCGCCACCGAGGACGTGGCCCCCTCCCCCGCCTGCGGCGGGTAGCAGTTCATGTACTGCTGTTCGGTCTGGTCGTTGGTGAACCCCTCCTGCCCCCGCTGGCCCCACCAGCGGAAGCTGGCGAGCGCCTGGGCGATCTGGTCCGTCCGCCGCGTAAACATGATGTCGGAGGCCGCCATTTCGGGCGACATCACGGCAATCAGGTCCTGGTCGCCAACGACGCGATTCAGCAGGTTCATGAGCGGCCGCGTCACATTGTGGGAGGCGGTCATGTGGACGTGGTAGGTGTCGAGGAACAGCACGAACACCCGGGCGCGGGGGTCGGCTGCCATCTGGTTCGCCTCTCGGACATTCCGCGGCTCGACTCGCGTCGCCGGCACGCCGCTGTTCTGGATCTTGATGTGCTCAAACGCCTCCACCTTCTGCGGCGTGTTGTCCTCGAGCACCTCGAAGTCGTCGGCGGTCAGGTCCTCGACCGGCACACCGTTCCGGGTCGCGAACACGTCCACGCGCACGGCGTTCGCGCCGGTGCGAAACACGGGGCGTTGGGGCGCCTGGGCCTCGGGTGGCGGCTGACTCTTGGGGGGCGGTTGCGTTTCGGGCCGTTGCTGGTCTGCGGGCGACCCCACCGACTGGCGCGCGCCTTGCTGATCTGGCTGGCTGATTGCGCGCTCGCCAGCCCGCGATGCGACGGCCAGTCCGGCGCCGAGGCCGATGACGGCCACGGCAACCGACAACCGCGTGACGCCGCCGAGTAGCCGAAGCCGCGACGAGCGATCAATGGTCATAACGCACTCCGAAGCAGGGCGCTATCAGCATCATAAGAGAAAAGGCCCGACCCGGGGATGCCGGATCGGGCCTGGGAGATCAAAGGCGACGGCGAGAGGACTTTACGACACCCTGGCGCGAGCCGCCGGCTTGGCAGACGCCTTGACCGCTTTCGCCTTCTCGATACCCCGGGCGCGGGCCGCGATGCACTTGTTGAGGGCGGAGTCGAGACGGCTCTCGATCACGGGTTGCCCTTCCTGCATGACCTCTGAGACTTCCGTGATGATCAGGAATCGGGCGCGATCGAGCATGCGCTTTTCGCGGAACGAGAGGCTCTTCGACTTGCTGAGCAACGAAAGACTCTTGAGCACGTCGGCCACATCGTAGATGGACCCCGTGCGCATCTTCTCGGAGTTGTCCTTGAAGCGGCCTTTCCAGTTCTGCTGGGCGTCGATCTTTCCATCGCCGAGCAGCTTGAACAACCGGTCGACTTCACCATCGTCGATTGCGCGACGCAGCCCGACGCCGTCCACGTTTGTCAGCGGGACGAGCACCGTCGTGGCGTTGGCGGCAATCCGGAGATGGTAGAAACCGCAGGTTGTGCCCAGGATGGTCTTCTCTTCGATCCGTTCGACAATACCAAGGCCGTGATTCGGGTAGATGACCTTATCGCCGATCTGGAATGTCACTGAGTTCCCTCACTTCTTAGGAGTTACTGGGGAGGTGCCGGGGGTTCTGAGATACCCGCAACAGAGCCATTATACGCCGGTTTTCGCGCGCAGACAACCAAAAACAGGGCAAATCCGTCGATGTTTCGCCTTGTGTTCGCCATTGCAGGAGTCTGGCGGAGGCAATTCATCGCGGCGGGATTGCCGGCTCGCCCTGGGCTGGATCGAGGCAATCAATTGACAATACAGGTGTTATCCACTTTGTTGGAATGGCGTCAGGCGCCGGCTCTTCGAACGTGCGAGAAGTCCAGTTCTGGGCAGACCGCTCAACCACTGCCCAATTTCTGGACAGTCGATTCACCGGGAACGATCTGTCGTCGGACTGGCCCGCGGCAGCCGCGTGAGGGCAGGAATTGCGTTCACGCTGTCCCTCCCTCATGGCACTTTCTGCCTCCGGCGAATCGCTCTCTCTTCACGAGCCCCGGTACTCCTGCTGTTGTCGTGACTTGCGAGGTCGCTGCGCTGACTGGAACGGCATCCGGTATGCAGCAGGCGACGATGTACAATGCGACCCATGCCGAGGGTTCCACCGTTCGACCGACCTGCGACGTATGAGGATCTGGTCAACCTGCCTGACATTCAGGTGGGCGAGATTGTGGACGGCGAGCTCCACGCGTCGCCGAGGCCGGCGCCGGTTCATGCGCTTGCGGAGACTGCCATTGGCGATACGCTGAGGCTGCCTTACCACCGCGGGCGTGGCGGCCCGGGCGGTTGGTTGATCCTCATGGAACCTGAATTGCACCTTCGCTCCGACGTCTTGGTGCCAGACTGGGCGGGGTGGCGGCGAAGCCGGATGCCCGCGGTACCGGCGACTGCGTACTTCCCGCTCGCTCCCGACTGGGTGTGCGAGGTGCTGTCGCCGTCTACCGCATCGCTCGATCGAGAGAAGAAGCTTCGCATTTACGGTCGTGAGGGCGTCGGCCACGCATGGCTAGTCGATCCGATCGCGAGGACGCTCGAAGTGCTGCAACTGAGCGGCGGCCGCTGGACGATGCTGGCCACACACGTCGGTGACGCCGTGGTTCGCGCTGAGCCCTTCATCGAAGTCGAGCTCGAGCTGGCGTCGCTGTGGGCGGAGACGGAGCCGGCAACGACGGTCGAGTCGGCTGGGCGCACTACCTGAGCGGGCCTCCCTGGCGGTTTGACCAATTGAATATTCAATGTTTAATTTGACAGGGCCGCATCTGCCGCATAGACTTTCCCCATGAAGCGCAGGGCTCTCACCCCGAAATTGCGCATCCTGGCATCTTCATTCCCCGCGGTCTATGTCGGCGGGCCACGTCAGTCCGGCAAGACCACCCTCGCACGAGCGGCGTTTCCCTCCCACGCGTACGTCTCGCTCGAAGATCCTGACGAGCGCGAGTTCGCGAGGACCGATCCTCGGGGGTTCCTGGCGCGATTCCCAGCCGGCGCCGTGCTCGATGAGGTCCAGCGGGCGCCGACGCTCTTCTCGTACTTGCAGGGCATCATCGACGAGAACCGAAGGCCCGGTCGGTTCATCCTGACCGGATCACAGCAGTTCCTGCTGATGCGCAGCGTCAGCCAGACATTGGCCGGCCGGATTGCCATCGTCACACTTCCGCCCTTCAGCCTGGCGGAACTGCGCGAAGTGTCTCAGTTGAACGCAATCCACTTCGATCAGGTGAAGCCTAATCGCACAACGCCGCGGTTCAACCTGGACTGGATTCTGCGTCAGGGTCTCTACCCGGCGGTGCACGAGACGGGAAGTGACGCCGTCGATTGGATGGCGTCGTACTATCGCACCTATGTGGAACGCGATGTGCGTGAATTGCTGGCCGTTGGCGACATCGAGCTGTTCGGCCGATTCGTCCGGCTTTGCGCCGGCCGGTCCGGGCAACTGCTGAATCTCTCGTCTCTCGGATCGGACGCCGGTGTCGCCCAACCGACGGCGCGCCGATGGTTGTCGGTGCTTGTCGCAAGCGGCCTTGTGCATCTGCTGCAACCACACCATGCCAATTTCTCGAAGCGCCTGATCAAGAGTCCGAAGCTGTATTTCCTGGATTCAGGATTCCTGTGTTACCTGCTTCGGATCACACGCGACGCTGATGTGGCGACGCATCCGCTTCGCGGAGCCATCTTCGAAACGTTTGTCGTCTCGGAACTCGTCAAGGTGTTTGCCGCCATCGGACGGGAGCCGCCGCTGTTCTTCTGGCGCGACCAGACCGGGCACGAGGTCGATCTGGTGATCGACCTTGGTGGCCGCCTGATTCCGGTGGAGATCAAGTCGGGCACGACGATTGCGCGCGACTTCTTCGCCGGATTGGGGTATTGGTTGGATCTGTCGCGCAGCAGCCGGAAGCGCGGCGTTCTCGTCTACGGCGGTGGCGAAGAGCCCCATCTCCGCGATGGTCACGTCGTGCGGCCCTGGTTTGCCTGTTCGTAGTTGGACGCCGCATCGTGGGCCGGGACCTGCGTGCTATACTTTTTGTCTTCGTCTGCGACTCCATCCCTGACGTGCCGGAGTGGCGAAACTGGCAGACGCGCGGGACTCAAAATCCCGTTCTCAGCAATGAGAGTGTGGGTTCAATTCCCTCCTCCGGCACCAACTCCTTTATTATCAATATCTTACAGAGACGACAACTACTCGTTCTGTGTTTGTACAGAGTTTTGTAGTTGTCTTTTGTAGTATCACTGTCGCTTCCGCCGCCCACGCTTCCTCGCCGCTTCCGTCGCCTGTCCGTCCGTCATTCGCCTAATCGCATCAAGCGAAAGGGACGTTTTGTAGTTCTTCTTGATTCGTGCCTGGCATTCACGAAGCGGGACCGCTTCGCTCCGCCACTCCCTCAACTTCCGCACCACTATCCGCTTTGAGTCGTCGTCAACGAGTTTGCCGTCAACAACCGTCTTGTCCCACGGAATCTTTCCCCCGAGATAGCGCCCCTGATCCTTCGCCACTCTCTTGGTATCTCTTGTGCGTTCTCCGATGCGTTCCCTCTCCCACTCCGCCACGGACGCCATAATGCCGATCAGGAGTGCCGCAATCCCGTTGCCTGTCACGTCCGCGCCGTCAGGAAGATCGCAGATGGACGTTGACACACCCAGCGTCTTCAACTCCGCCAGAGTGTTGTGACAGTCCCGAGCCGAGCGGAATGCCCGATCCAACTTCGCAAAGCAGAGATGATCGCCCTTCCTCAACTTCGCAAGGAGAGCCGCCCCCTGTGGACGCTTTGGGAATGCCACGCTGCCGCTGACTTGTTCCCGCACGACGTTCACCGTCAACTGCCCCGAAGCCGTCGTGACGGACTGGAACCGCTTTCTCCACGCTTCCTGCCCCAACAAGTTGCCGAGAAATGAACGACACGTCGCCTCCTGTGCGTCCAGTCCGTCGTTCTGCTGAACCGTTGAAACTCTCGTGTAAAGGTAAATGTTCACGTCCGCCTCGCTTTCCGAAGCGGACTAAATGTCCGCTTGTTATGCCACAAGCATACACTATGAACGCTTGCGAACGCAAGCAGACATTTATTCCCCCAAACCCCACGCTTTTCCTGCCAGAAACGCCACAGAACTGCTGTCAGACCCCCGCCAAGACCGCCAGGAAGCGTCAGGAACGACGATCCCGCTGGATGACGGAGTGGGACCCCCTTGCGGGGAAGTAGGGGGAGAGCGGGGAAGGACGGGGAGCAGTAAGTCGTTGTAAATACAGGACTTACGGTTGCTCGCTAAGCGTGCGGTTGGAAACCACAGAAAACAAAGGACTTATAGTTTCTTTTTCGTTCCGAGCCGTTTTCTCATAGACGACTCCTACATACCTTTGTGGACAAAGCAAACGTGTGCTTGTCCGCTGCGTCAGGAGTTAGCCGAATGTGACCCTGATGTGCTTGCGTTGGATGTCCTTGACGTTAGGAGTGTGTCCAGCGAACGACGAACACGACGAAGGAAGCGACGATGAGGAACAGAGAACGCAGAGAACTACTGACGCAGGAATGGAAGAATTTTCTGTCCCACCCGAGTATTGAGCAGTCGTTGAACGTCCGACTTGAATTGACGTTGAAACAACGACGGAACAGTGACCTCGTGACCGAGCGTCCGAGAGCGGAAGACGTAAGCGTCCGAGTCCCAGAACGACGCATCGCACTCCGAGACGCACCGCTATTCGCTCCCTACTACTACCTCACCGAAGACGAAACCAGACGCATCGCTATCCGTGTGATGAATCGCTTGAACAAGGAACTGTTTGGAACCGCAGCACGCAGGAAGCACGCTCCGATTCGTCTGACCGCACTTGCCTGCCATCACGACAAGGGAACGAGACGACATCTTCACATTCTGCTCGCTTTGCCACCAGACGTGACGCTTCCGACGTTTCAAGTCGCACTCACCCACGCTTGTCACAGCGAGCCATTCATCTACCGCACTGCCCGACTTGAATACGTCCAGAACCTCGCTGCGTCCATTCGCTACAACGCCAACGACTTCAAGACGCTCACACAGAACGCCATTCTCTACATCCACACCCAAGCCGAGCAACCGCATCCCAAGAACGGAGAACCACAACAATGATCGTGAACCCGCAGCCAAATGGGAAACAGATCGAAGCACCGCTAATGACGGAAACCGTTTCCCTCCGCCTCACTCACCTTGAACGTGTCGCACTCGAACAACTTGCCGCCCGCGAAGAACGCACCGTCAGCAACTACGTCCGCAAGCACTTACGCAGTCACCTGGAACAGGAAAGATGAGAGCAACGATGAACAAGCAACTTACCGAAATCGAAATCCCGAAGAACGCCACCGAGCCGATCTTCCGCTTGCTGCTGGAAGATGTCGCCAAAGCCCTGAAAACCGCCAGAGCGATGAGCAAGAAGCGCCTGACGATCTTGATATCGCAAGGGGAGTAGTCGAAGCGATAGCAAGTCCTACTCCAATAGCGTGCCCTGCTTTCCAGCAGCCGACTTCGCTTTCGGAGCCTTCTTGAACGTCGCGTCAACCTGTCGCACTGGGGGACGCTTCACCGTCTTCCCGTTCAGCAAGTCCTCTATCGTCAACAACTGCCACATCGGATACGTGCCCCACTCGCAGATGTAGAACTCGCCCGTCGCCGCTTCCTTCCGCATTTCCTTGCTCGGGACTTCAAATGAGATGAGCACCCCGATGACCGCCTTTTCCCGTTGAACCACGCCCTTCAAGTCCCGCACGTCCGTCGCTTTCAAGTTCCCGCCCTTGACGGAGTAGATGATCTCCTGTGTGTTGCCAAGCCCGTCGTGAAAGATGCTCTTGCCGTCCACTCCCCGATCCGCACCCTTCTTCACGCCGCCAGCAGGACGAGCGCCAACGAGTCCAAGCGCCCAGTTCTGAAACTGGAACTTGTCTTCTTCCGCCAGTTGTCGTGCGTCGTCCAGCGTCGTCGGTTCACCAATGACCTCATACGTGCTTGCGACCTCGTCGCCGTATGAGTGTGCCAACCGAAACTTGATGAGCCCGATAGCGAGATGCGTAATGTCTATTCCGATCCACCGACGCTTCAACTGTTGAGCGACTGCCACCGTCGTGCCGCAGCCGCAGAACGGATCGAGCACCACGTCACCCTCGTTGCTGCTCGCATTGAGGATGCGTTCAAGGAGTGCCTCGGGTTTTTGCGTCGGATAGCCGAGCCGTTCCTGTGCTTGCGAGTTGATCGGGAAGATGTCCGTGATGACGTCTTGGACGGGAGCACCTCCCGACAGGAACCTCTTGAACCGAGGGAAACCACCTCCGTCCTCTGCCGCCTTCTTTGACCAGAGGATAGAACCGTGTTCATCCATCAGATCGAGTTTCTCCGTCGTCGTCATCCTCTGCGCCTGTTCCTGCCCAACAAGCGCCGCCACTGTCGCCGAGTTCGCCTTCCAGTGAACCCCTCTCGCTGTTGGATCGTAGCCACGCCACACCGCGCCCGAGTCGCCGTGCCGCACGCCTGGAGCCGTCAAGTTGTCGTCGCTATACGCTCGTCCTTTCTCGTCCAGTCGTCGGAAACGAGCAGCGTATTCGTTACTGTGAGGGAGCGACAACGAGTTCCAGCAGTAGTCATCAGAGCGAGAGTAGAACAATAGCGTGTCGTGGACGGGACCAAAACGCTTCGCACTGTTTTGGGAACTTGTCCGCTTCCAGATGATCTCGTTCTTGAAGTTCACCGCACCGAACACAGCATCCAACAGCACCTTCAAGTAGTGACTTGCCGTCGGATCGCAGTGGAGATACAGCGATCCCGTCTGCTTCAACACCCGCCGAAGTTCTACCAGACGGGGAGCCATCATTACGAGATACGCCATCAAGTCGTTCTCGTCGAGGAACGTGCGGAACGCCCGCAACACGTCGCTGACTCTGCCGCCCGTCTCCACCGTCGCTTGATAAAGTGCCGCCGCTTGTTCGTCCCAATGCCACGTATCCTCAAAAGCGTGAAGTTGAGCGGACGCCTGCTTGCCTGATCGCTCCTTGAACAGAACGTTGTAGTTCTGCTGACTGTTGAACGGGGGATCGAGATAGACGAGATCGACGCTCTCATCTGCGATGTAGCGTCGGAGAACGTCCAGGTTATCGCCGTAGAACAACTGGTTTTTCATCAGGATCGCCTTATCGTGCGTTGGATTTTACACCAGCGCCACCCGCTCCTGTGCGGGACTTCCGTGGTTGTCGCTTCGGTATCGCCGAGAGTGCGTCCTTGTTCATCTCTGCCGTCAGCCGCTTTGCGTAGAACTCGTCAATCATCACAACCGACGTGCCAGCGTTCCGAGCAATCACCTGGAGATTGAGATCGGGACTGTTGAGTATCCGAAAACTAATCGCCGTCGCACGGAGTGACTTGAAGTTGCGTTCAAACCCCGACTTCTGGTCCTGTCGCAATTTCGCCGCTTCCAGCAACTCACGGAACGCGTCCCTGTGATGTTCGGGGAAGATGAGTGCGTCTGTGTCCTTCGCCCTTTTCAGACGACGCTGATAGACCGACGCTGCCCCAACAAGAGCAACGACCGTTCTTGTGCCTCGCTTTCCGCTGACCTCACAGAGCAGGATGTTGTCATCGTCCTTGTTCTTCTCAATCCGACAGTCACGGAAGCGAAGCGACAGCACTTCCCCTACCCGACACATAGAGTGAACGAGAAACACCATCACGTCGTGAGTGTCCTGCCGCTGCTGCCGCAGTCGGGGATTGCGTTTCGCCGCACGTATCCGCTTGTCGGACGTCCGCAAGAGCAACCGCCACTCTATCGGAGTCAGCCAGGGACGGGGATTCTTCGCAATCTCGCCAACCTTCGGAATGATCGGGAGTGTTGGAAGTTGTCCGTCCTCCAACGCCCGTTTGAGAATCTGACGGACAAGCACCACATCCTTGTGGAGCGTGTGATTGGAGACGTTCTTGCGCCGCCGCCACACGTAGAAGTCACGGAACGTCTGTGTAGAAGCCTCCCGCACGAGAAGCGCCTTCCAGTAGTCCGCAATCGGTCCCCACTTCTGCTTTGCGTATTCCTGCTTCTTTGGGGACAGTCCCGTGCGATAGGTCGAGAACACCTCCGCCACGGTTGGGTCTGCGGTCAATCTCGCAATCGGATGTGCCATCCCGAACGACACCGACGAGCGGAGTATCCGTCGGTACCAATCCTCTGCGAGTTTGAACGCTGTTGGGAGATTCGTTGTCTTGGTGGACTTCTGAACAAGTTTGCCGTCCAGAAACGTTCGTGCCTGGTAGAAGCGTGAATTCGTCCGAAGGTCCACAACAAGACGAGGGAACTTCGGATGAAGGTGTTGTTCAATAATCTTCGTTTTCGGCACGGGATGCGTTCTCCGTCAGCAGCAGACGGAGAGATGATACAGGGAGGGAAACGGTTTTGTATATGTCTGCCGCGTATTTTGTAGTATTTACTGTAACATATTGTATATACAGCACTTACTAGAACACTCGTCGGACTCAAAATCCCGTGGGGTTCACCCCCCGTGTGGGTTCGATTCCCTCCTCCGGCACTTACTACTCAAGCACTTACAGCCACGCTCGGGACGGTCACGCCGTCCCCGTTTTCGTCGCTGTCCCCGTGATTGTCCCTGTCGCGTTCCGGGCCTCGTATAACTTGGCTCCAGCGTCGCGCAGATCACCCGGGCTCGTGATGTCGTAGCGATCGAACACCGATCGCGTCTTGTGCCCCGTGACTTTCATGGCGACGCGTTCCGGCACGCCCGCGCGTACGAGATTGCGAACGGCTGTCCGCCTCAGGTCGTGCGGGATGCGTCCCGGGCATCCCGCCGCCGTCGTCGCGGTTTCCCACGCGTGCCGGAAGTCGCGGATCTGCTTGCCGGCCCGATTGAACACCCACGGCACGATCTTGTGTTCCGACTTCGCGAACGCCTCGTGAGCCGTCCACAAGTCGTTGAACAGGTCGACCAGATCCGGCAGTCCCGAGTAGTCGAATACCCGGCCGTCGCCGTTCTTCGTCGTGCCGGACTCCAGACGGACGATCCCGGCGTGCCGGTCCACCTGTCCCCAGGTGAGCGGCAAGACTTCACTCTGAACGCGCCAGCCGGTGAGGTAGGCGAACGTCGCGATCGGTTGCACGTCGGCCGGCAACTTCGCCCGCATGGACTCGAAGGCCGGTCGCTCGAAGAACCCTTGCCGCGCGTTGTCTTCGCGCAGCATCGGGATATAGGGCCGGTGAAGCAACTTCCCGGCCTGGATCGCCAGCGAGAACATGCGCTTGAGCGCCGCCAGTTCCCGGTTGATGCTGGCGTTCGCCGCCGCTTCCTTCTGTCGCTTGTCGACGTAGGCCCGAACGTCCGTCGTCGTGATCCCGGTCATCCGCCGCCCGCCAAACGTGGGCTTCAAGTGCTGGTCGACGCGCCGGGTCACATGCTCAAGGGACTTCTTGCCGTTGACGCGGTAGTCGGTGATCAAGTCCTTCGCCGCGTCGTCGAACTTCAGTCGCCCAATCTTCGGTGTGACCGGGACGCCTTGTTCGATGGCACCTTCCCGCAGCCGAAGCAACCGCTTCGCGGCGCCTTCCTTCTTGCTGTGCGTGCTTTCCTCGTACCGCTTGCCGTCGCGGTAGTAGCGAATCCAATAGACGGCGCCACGTTGTCGGATCTGGCCCATGCGTCACCGTCCCTTCGCCGTGGTCCGCTTCGGCGTCGCCACCGGCGCCGCCTGGCCCGCGGCCCGATCGCGCTGCTCCCGGAAGGCCCGCAGTTCCTGCCACATCTCTTGCCAGTGCTGTTCGTAGAACTCCAGCGACTTGTTGGTCAGGCACGCCATCGACTCGAATAGGTCGGGGTCGATCTCGTCAAGGCAACCGCAGCGATTCGCCTTCACGGACTGCCCGGCCAAGCTGCAGAGCTCGCCTAGGACGAGCAAGGTGTGCCGAGCGTCGTCGATCGTGAATTCCTTGGTCGTGTTCATCGGGCACCTCCAGCCGCCGCGTCCGTGGCGCTCGGCGCGACGTCGTTATCGAAGGCGTCTTGCGCCTTCATGAGGAGGCAGGTCATCGCTTGGAACAGATCCGAACTCAGCGCGTGGTTCCTGTCCCCGGGGCCGACCGGCTCGACGATTTCCGAGGCCATTTCGCAGAGCCCGATCGCCACGGTCAGGCAGTGTCGAGCATCGTCGGCGTCGAATTCGATCGGCTCCGCGGCCGGCGTGGTACGTGTGGGTGTCTTCGTCTTCATCGTGACCTCCGGACTGGAGGCCGGCGGGTCCGCTGCTAGAATAGCAGGAGACCGGCCAGCCTGGTTACGCAGGGTGACGGTTTAGGGCCGCTTGCGGGCTGGTACCCGCTTGCGGTCCGCCTTGATGACGCCTTCACGCTCCAACCACTCGCGCAACGCGCGTCGGATGATTGATGCTTCAGAACTTTCCGGATCGCGTTCCTTCGCGCGCTTGAGCGCGTCGGCCAGTTCCAGATCGATCATGAAGGTGTAGTACTTCTTCGGCGTCATACCTGCCACCATTCTATACAGAGTCTACATAGTGTCAAGCGGAATCAGACGATCCCGTCAGCCGGGACAATTCCGCAATCAAGCCTTCCATGCGCCGGACCTTGGCGGCCCGGGCTTCCCGGTTGGCGGCTGCCCGACAGCGGTCGGTACAGAATCGCTTGTCGGCCCGCCCCGGTGGAAACGTGAGGCCACACTGGACGCAGCGGAGATAGCCCGCCAATGCCGCACGTTCGGCTTGTGGTGAGACTTCGGGCTGTGCCTGGCTCATGACCCGCTCCTGTTCCCTAGCTGCTATGGCTGGCCGTCCAGCTCCGCAAATAGATCCGGCGCGCGGTCCTTCCCGTCACCCGTGACCCGGGCGCAACTCGGCCGGCAGTGCGTCTGCCGCGGCCGGACCGGCACGAACAGGCCAGCGCAGCCCGCGCACCGTCGCCACGTCGCCGCCGGTGGAACCGCCAGGACACGCCGAACCGGCCGGCGTCTCATCGACGCGCCAGCCCGGGCCGGCACACCCGGTCATTGTGGACCGCCAGCCAGACGCGGACCCCGGCCGCGACGTAGAGGCCGATGGCTGCGAGTCTGCGGTGCTTCTTGCCGACCACCTTGACCCAGAGATAGGCGCCCGCCGCATCTCCAGCCGCGCCAACCGCCAGCATCGCGCTTCGGTTGGGTATCCAGTTCACGACTGGATTCGTCTCTCTGGCGCCCCGCCCCAACGCCTGATACGTCGTCGCATAGTCCAGCGCCACCCCGTGCGCGTATGTAGCCGTGGCCCGGCGCAGCGATTGCGCGGACGCCGGAGCCACCACCAGCAGCACGAGCAGGGCCGCGATCGCCGCTCTCATCGACGCGCCAGCATCGCTTCGAGTTCCGCGATCCGCCGTTCCAATGAGGCGATCCGGGCCGACGTCGTGTCGGTCCCACAATCGACCGCCGTCACAATCCCCCCCGCGACGTAGATGCTCTCTACCTTGTTCGCGCCGCACACGAAATTGTCCGTCACGCCAGCCACGGCGGCGCCGCCATAGTACGTCGTCGCATAGATCGCCGCGAACGGCACGAACGAATTGCCGATCGTGGTGATGCCATTCGAGAGCAGCGAGACGCCGCTGAGGCTGAGACTGTTCGATCCGACAGTCAAGTCCATCACCCCGCCAGACGGCGAAAAGATCTCAAGCGACGGGGTGCCAGAGTTGAAGTAATACATCCCGGCCGATAGGGCGCCATCGACCCACTTCAATTGGTTGGCCGTGCCGGTGCCCTTGTTGATCTTGATCCCGTCGGCGTCGATCGTGACTTCGCTGGAGATGAGCGTCAGGTTCGTCCCGTCCCATTGCAGTCGGTTCCCCGCCGGATCGCCCACGCGCAGCCGTGGCGTGCCGGTGTTGTAGTCCATCCACCAGCCGGTCCCGGTGCCGTAGGCCGATGCGCCGGAGTGGATATTTCCCGCGGTCCCGATCGCCATCCCTCCCGTGATGCTTCCGGACGTCGCGGTGATTTCCGCGCTCAGCGTGGCGCCGCCGACGACGACACACACCAGAGAGAGAGCCACACACGCGCGCATTCTCGTTGTCATGATTACCGTCCTTTCGGCCTGATCGGAATCGCTGGACAGGTCGAGGCCGCATCGCGCCACATCCACCGTGCGCCACCATCGGCGCGAATTTCCAACACATCGACAGGGCCGCCGACCCGCGTCGGCGTCGCCGCCGCCTGCAGCAAGATCAGCCGGCGAGCCGCGGCGGCGGTCCCGGCCTGCAACCACGGCGGGCGCGGTCGCTGATTCATCAGTTTCACGGCGGGCATGTCCGCTCCCACGCTGGCGGCATAGAACACCGCGCCGTCGGCGTCACACCCAGGGCCCGGACACGTGCCCAAGGTTGCCGTCGCCTCGAAAGGATCGGCCCGCTGCAGCTCGAAGCTGAAGGCTCCGACGGTCAAGACCCCGCGATCGAGACCGCCGATCACGATGGTCAAGAGAGGCAGGCCCGACGCTGCCGGTTTGGCTGACTGAGAGGCTTTGAGGCTGGCGTACACGGGCCCGGCGTTCCGGCGAATCGCCTCCAGGGCGTCTAACATGGTGGCCGTCGGCGCGATGGCCTGCTCCACCACCTCGTACACGTCGATCGCGTGGGTCCCGACTCGCCGCGAAAACCCGCCGATGACGAACCACCATTTGCCAGCCGGACGGACCTTGCAGCTCCGGAGGAAGCGCGTCTCGGTCTGGCCGTCATCGCGGCCGGCTAGGACGGAATCACCGGCGAGAATGATGTGCGTCGGTTGACGGAACACGACAATCGCGGTCGCCGACAGGCACGGCGCGAGCGCAGACACCGCGAGCGCCGCAACGAGGCACAGCACGAAGCACGGTCGTTTCATGGCTCGATCCTTTCAATCGCCGGCACGCGACACCGATCCGGAAACCGCCAGATTTCCTTCGTCGTGTTCGCTGGCGCCAGGCAGCTCGCCAGGGCTTCCCGCTCGAGCGCGGACGCGTACGCCGTGCCGCTCTTGACGCTGATAAGCCGGAAGCCGATCGCGTCCCATGCGATGAGATCCGCCAGCCCCTTCGAGCCCGCCGCCCGCGTCACCGTGTAGCCGCTCGCCTCGAGCAGGTGACGCGCCCGATGCTCAGCCCTTCGGCCCTTGTGTGCCGTGTTCATCGCTCGACCCGCTCCGCGTCGCGCGTGGCCCACTCAGTGCGCTTGATCTGCCGGCAGGTCGAACACCGCTTCGGTTGACTCAGTTCCCGCTCGGCATAGAACCGCCGCTGCCCCGCCGTCCAGACAAAGGACTGGCCGCAGTCGCAGCACGAAAGCGGCATATCCTCGAAAGTCGTCTCGTTGTTGTCCATGTTCATCCTCGAATCAGATCCCGCTCTACCGCGTCACCGTGGGCGCCGGCCGATACCGCCGCGCGCCCTCAGGTTGAAACGAAGCCCGGCCCGTGATTGGGGAGAACGTTCACGAGCCAGGCCAGGCGCCCACTCAGCGAGCGCCCACGCCCGCCCCAGGCGAGCGATTACAGAATCGTGATCCCGTCGGTGCCCTGGGGCTCGATGCCCTCTTCGCGCAACGCCTCTTTGACGTGCTCTTCGACGCACGCAATGAGCGACTTGTAGTTGCCGGCCAGGTGGTCCAACTCGGCAAGCTCGGGATTCATGCTGGCGATCCGCGCGTCATCGATCGCGCGAAGTTCCTCGAAGGGCACGGTCGGGAACATCCGCGGCGCATCCTTCAACGCCTGGACAAACTCCTTGTCGCCGTTCTTGACCGCTTGCGCGAGCATGGCCGTGAGCTCGAAATCTTTCTTCCCGACCAGCCGTGCCCGGATTTCGGACCCACGCAAAAACGCCAGCACCGGATCGACCTTCGGCGCGTCGTACGCCGACAGGGCGCGCAACCGCTCCCGCTCCGTCGTCGCCTTGGCCTGAAGGGGGTCGACGTGCTTCGCTCTGCGCTCACTCAGGGCGGTCCGCGCGAGCAGGGCGGCCTCTCTGATCTTGCCCTTCTGTTCGCTGGCCACGTAGGCCGTCTTGACGCGCTCGCGCCGCAGTTGGAAGTTTTCGAGGATCAAGCCGATGTCCTTCGCCTTCGAGAGAAAGCCGTCTTTGTGTTCCGGCTTCAAGCCGGGAAGCAGCGCGTTGACCGAATCGCCGAAGGGTAGAACTTTCAACATGTTCGTGTGCTCCTATGTTCGTGTGTCCGTGGTTACGCGTTCAAAGCCGTGAGAGCCCTTGTGTAGAATTCCGACTGCCCCTCCGCCTCGGTCAACTCGTTCGTCAACCGGCCGATGTCCGCGCCGGCCGATGCGCCGGACCCGATACGCACTTCGTCGGTCATCGCCGCCGCACAGGCCGTCTCCAGTTCCGCCGTGAGCGAGACGATCCGGGCATCGACCGTGGCCTTGCGCGCCGTCGCCAACGCGATGACGGAGGCCGGATCGGGCGCGGGGCGTGCCTGACTGAATACGCCGACGGAAAGGGGATTCGGGAAATACTTGATGTTCATCTGCTGTCTCCTGTCTATCGAACGAGTTTGACGATGACCGCGCTTGCGGCCGGTGGTTGGCTGGCGTCGTCACCAGTCCAGAGCGTGTGCCGTGATTCGTCGAAGTCCGTCGCGTTGATGGTCACGTAGCCGTCGCCCCGCACAACCCGCACGGTTGGAACCCGGACGCCGGGTTTCGTCGGCTGGTCATAGAACGTAACCGGCCCGGCTGGCGGGACTGGCCTTCCGTCCCGATATTCGATGTCGCCATAGAGGCCGTTGATAATCCGGCCGGACAGCGGGTCGAATTGCTGCATTCCGGTTGGCGCGTGCACACCGATGAGCGTGAGCGCCAGGGCTGCACTGTTGGCGCGATCGTCGTGAGATCCCGCCCCGAAGTGATCCACTCGATCGCGTCCACTTGGCCCGCGTCGACGTTCCAAGCCTCGAAGTTCCCGCAACAGGTCGGGTTGATCCAACAGCACGACGCGGCCCGCGTTCACGAGCGGCAGGAAGTCGAGATAGATCACGGAGCGGTCCCGCGTCGACGGCTTCACCGTCACACCATGCGATCGAAACTGTTCAATCGGAAAGCCGGCCGCGTACCGATCCATCGTGATCTCGCGCAGACCGTAGCTCTTGAGCAAGTCCGAGATTTCAGCGATGACACCCGACGGGTTGAAGGGCGGTTTCCATGCGCGCAACGCGAACAGGACGGACTTGTCGTCGACCTTTCCGGCAATCCCGACCGTGAACGCATCCTTGCCCGTTCCGCTCGCCGCGTCGCCGCCGGCCTGATAACGCACGGACGGTTCAAAGGGTCGCTCGAATACGCCGTCCGCCACGCACGCCGCGATCGCGTCCGGGTCCAGCAACGTCGACAGCCCTTGTCGAAACTCTCCGAGCACTTCAGACCGATACGCGTCCGGATCGTCCTGCTCCATGCGGGCGAGGTAGTCGGCCGGGAGTGTCGGGTTCATCTCTGGCGCCGACGCCTGCCACACGAGCGAATGCGGATCGTCGGTGCCAAACGCGCGACGGTGCATCTCGTACAGCACGCCGCTCTGACCGTACGGGCTGCTCAAGACGATCAACTTCCCGCCCGTGGTCGCAAGGCACGGCTTGACGGCTGTCAACATCTCGCGATCGATTGGCAGGTTGTCGCTGTTGCGATAGAACGCGGCTTCGTCCAGGACCACAAGCGCTGCTCGCAGCCCACGCACGCTCGCCGGCCGGCACGGATACGCGGCGAGAATCACGCCGTTATCGAGTTCGAGGGAATCGGCCCGACGCGCCCGCACTCGCGCCCGGAAGAGCGGGATCTTGTCGAAGGGTTCACACGCGGCCCGGAACAGGGTTCGCAAGGCGGCCCGTTGATCTTGCGCCAGCAGGATCACGTACTCGCCCGGCTTCGCCCGGGTCACGGCCGCGATTGCCCCGAGTGTGCCGGCGGTTTGCGTCTTGCCGCTTTGCCTGCCCGTGATCACGACGGCTTGCGCCCATCCGCCAGCCGGCGGGATGTAGGCGGCCCGGCCCGTGTGCCGAGTGAAGATCTCGACTTCCTCCGGCGTGAGTGTCGCGCCGTCTTGCGCCTTCGACCACACGATCCACCGATGCCAGGGCGACACGTCGCGATAGTGGGACAGGGCGCCGAAGAGATGACGATCGGCGATCGCGTCGGCAAACGTGAGCGTTCGGAGTGTGGCGCGTATCGTCATGCTTGCTCGCTGTTCTCAGGTTCGACGGAATCGCCCGCCCCGCTGGCAGAATCGGCCCGTGGTGCGCGTTCGTCGCTGTGGTCAACGTGAGCGTCGATGGTCGCTGGCGTCGCGTCCTGCGAGGCGTAGCGGGCTTCGAGGTAGCTTTCGAGTGTCACTTCCCGACGATCGGACAGTCCAAGCGACTTCCGGGCCGCCGGTGTGAGCCCGAGTTCCCGCGCGTACGGCAACTGCGCTTGTCGAAGCTGGCGGTAGGCGTCCAACATCCGGCGAGGCGTGCCGGTCTCAGTCGTCAATCGCGGTCCGCCGTCGGCGCCCTTGTCGGTCAAGTCCAGGAACGCGAAGGCGGCAAGCACTTCGAGTTCACACCACGCCCGCAACGTCGGCACGTCGGACGGCTGAAGCCCGGGCATGGCCCGGAGCACTTTCGCGACAAGTCGCCGGACGCGCCGGTCCCGACGCTGAAGGCCGGTTTGTGCCCGCGCGTACAGTCCGGAGCGTTGCGCGTTCGCATTCGCGGGCGGTCCGCTTCGTCCAGGCTTGCCGCTCATGTGGTGACGCTCCGAATCCGCGCGGGATTCTCTATCCAAGGCCCGTCAAAATCAGGCCGGGAATCCGGGCCTGTTTGCGCCGACTGTCCCCGGACTATCCCTGAAAGTGGGCTCATGCCGAATACCTTTCCTTGTGCGACTCGATGAACCGTTCCAGGTCGCGCCGATCGAAGAACCAGCGTCGACCGACTTTCACGACGGCGAGTTCCCCGCGAAACGTCGCGTCTCGAAGGCTCGTGTACGGCAAGCCGAGTGCCCGGGCGGCCGTCTTTGCGTCCAGGAGTCGCGGGCCGCGCGTCAGGATTCGATCTGCGCTGTCGGCGAGTGCTTCGAGGCCCATTCCTGAGGCCCCGTTTTCCCCGCCTTGCGCCGTTTGGTGCGTCGCGTCAGACATCGGCGCCTTCCTCGAAGTCTCGGGAACCTGAATCGGACTCGGTTCTATCGGGTGTTTCTGCGGTTTCCGAGCCGTCTATCTCGCGATTCTCTGAACAGCCCGGAACCTCGGGAACCTGCGGAACCTCGGGAACATGAACGCTTTGAGTGTCGCGGTAGGAAGAACCTCGAAGAGTACGTACAGGGCTTTCGTAGTTCTTGTTCCCAAGGTTCCTTATAGGGAACCCCGGAACCTCATCACCGAAATCGAGGTTTCGATCAATGAAACTGCTACTCGATTGAGGTTCCCGGCACTTTTCAGAATTCGGTGAATTTCCCGAGTCCCGGGAACATGAATCCCCGAGACTCAACTTGTAGCGGTATGGGTCTTTTCGGCCGCCGCCGCCACAGCGTTGAACGCGGTTCATGCCGCACAACCGGCGAAGGCATCTCACGCGGTCCGCGTTGCGCCCCTCGACGTGTGCCTCGAACCACGTTTCGGGAACGGGCTCGCTCACGCTACCCAGCGCGTCGAGCATCCGCTGTTCCATCTGGTCGTCGTCCACTTGGCGTTTAGTGCCAGCGATGCGAAGGCGGCCCGTGGTGGAGTCGCGTTCAATGATGACGGGCTCCAGGTCGTCGCCGATCCGTTGCGTGCTGGAGAGCGCCCGCTGTTGGCCATTGCGGGCCAGGACGAACACCTGGTCAACGCTGCCGGCCAGGGCCGTGCTGCCGAGAATGGCGTCGATGCCTTGGCGGGTGTGGTGCATGCTCGCGTGGTGCACGAGGATGAGTGTCGCGCCCGTCTCGCGAGCCAACTTCAGGATCGGATCAAACGCCAACGTCGTCTGCGCGTAATCGTTCAAGTCCCGCACGCGGAGCGCCCGCTGTAGCGGGTCGAGCACGATCACCCCGGGTCGCTCGCGTTCCGCCAACTCGCGGAGCTTTGGGAGGATGTCTGTTGGAGCCTGCGACACGAAAAGTCGGATCGGTTCGTGGCCGGTCGCGCCCATCGATCGAAAGTGTTTCCGAATTTCGGATCGCTTTTCCTCGAACGCGCAGTGCCACACCGGAGCGTATGCCGTACGCCAACCCAGGAACGGCGTGCCGCTCCCGACCGACAATTCCAAGTCCCGGACGAGCGTGCTCTTGCCCGCCTTCGGCGCGCCAACGACCAGCACGACCGCGCCGGTCGGAATGCGACAATCAACCAACCACTCGACTTGATCGTCGGGCTCGGCGAGCAAGTCTCGAAGAGAGGTCAACTCGAAGGGTGTGCCGCCAATCGGCGCCGCGGCGGACTGTTGCGGATCGAAAGGCGCCGCGTCGCGGATGCACGCCAGTAACGCCGCTTTGTCGTGCGTTTGCAGGTAGTCGCTCACGTCACCCTTTGCGGGCAAGTCCCGCAGCGTGACGATCTTCACACTGAGGCCCGCCGCATGGCAGGACCGGGCAACCGCGCGTGCATGAGCTTCGCCGGGCGGATCGTTGTCGGGCAGGACGGCGACGCGTTTGCAGCCGGCCGCCTTCAACTGAGCGGAGTACTCGTCACGCCACTTGCCAGCCCCTCCCGCGTTCGTGGTGGCCGGTACACCGATCGACCAGAGGCGGTCCGCGTCTTTCTCGCCTTCCACAGTAGCGACTGCCTCTTTGCCGGCGAGCTCCGGCAGCCGATAGATCACGCGCCGCACGTCCCCGAGTGACCAGATCCAACCGCCCGATCCGTCCGGCCGTCGCTGGCGGAATTGCTTGTTCGGGAAACGGCACACCTCGAAGAGAAGCACGCCGGATTCGTCGCGGTAGTCGAAGGTCATCTCTGGCGCGTGATGCTCCCGGGCAGAAAACAAGTCGCGCATCTGGAGCCCAACCGCCGCCACGATCGACGCGGCCGTGCAGCCGGCGTGACACTTCAACAGCACGCGGCCGTCGTCACCTTGAGAAATCGAGAGCGACGCGCGATCGTCTTCGTGAGCCGGGCACCGTCCCTGCCAGCCGTGCCCGTTCTGTTGGGCACCGTTGGGTAAGGCTGCGAGGAAGCGCGCGATCGGGGTGTCGAGCATCACAGGTACACCGATCGGGCGACAGCCTCGATTCCGACTTCTTTGATTGCGTCGCGCAACGCTCGCTCGCGTTGGTTCTCGAAGTCGACGAGACGCGCCGATTTCTCGTGCATTCGGACAACGCCGGCGTTCACATCCCGCCGTTCCTGGTCAAGATCGGCCGCCGCGTCAGTGACGCACTCGCCAAGCACGCGAAGGTGAGAAAGCGTTTCGGTGTATACTGGTGACATCGTTTTCCCCGTCCCGGGCCGCACGCCTGCCAGCGTCGCGGCCCTTCGTGTGTCAGGCTCGCAGCCTGTCTCGAAGTGAGCCGTCCTGGTTCACGTCGCGCGATTCGTCGGTGACTGCCTCGACAGGGCAGAGAAGATCGGCCGGGTCAAGCCCGAGCGTCTTTGCGAGCCGGGCCGCCTGCGAGGGATACGGCTTCGCCATGCCGTTTTCCCAGCGGGAGACATCGGCACAAGTGACGCGGGCGTAGAACGCCAGGTCTTGCTGCGTCCAATCCCGGCGCCGTCGCTCCTGTTGAAGTCTGGTCATATCGTTGGCTCCTAACGTGTGCATGTCCAATATACCGCATCTGTAACGGGTGGACTGACCGTTACTGAATACTCATATGCAGCCGTTACGGGTTGTGATAGAGTCGTGAACATGAACACACGACGAACGGAAGCGGATTTCCAGCTAGGACAACGCAACGTGCTTTTGAGCCGGGCCGCCGCCGATGAGTGCGGCGCAAGTCCGGTGTTTCAGCCCAAGTCGGGACGCTTCAGGCGAGACGTTGTGGTGCCAGTTTCTGAGGCGTGGGTCGAAGCCCCAATCGGTGAGGCATGGGTCGCAGCGCTTCGGTTGGGCTTTCGGAATCGTCAGCCGGTAGTGAGCGAACTTCGCATCTTTCCAGCCGAGCCAATGAGCGCGGCGAACACAGATCAACCGCTTGGTCACTGGAGCGGCGAGGCGCGCGGCGTTTCCGTGAAGGGCATCCCGCCAGGCGGTTTGACGGCTGGCGTACTCCGGCGCGTTCGCATCGGCGAGTGGCGGCGATTCCTGAAGAAGTTCCTTCGCCAAGTGGGCACGGAACGCGGCGAACAGATTTTCAGCGACGACGGCCTATTGGGGCACGCGGGGTTTCAGGCTCCAGCAGATCCGATCCATCGGGCGACCCGTAAGCCCGGTCCCGTGGGCCGCGATGACACGTTCTATCGAACCATCGCCCGCGAGTACGTTGCGGCGTTCAACGACGGAAGTGTCAGGCCGGTTGCCGATGTAGCCAGGCGTCATCCGAATGCGTCAGTGAACCTTGTTCGTCAATGGGTTCACCGGGCGAGAGTTCGCGGTTTCCTCACGCCGGCGGTCGATCCCGGCCTAGCGGGTGGCAGCCTGACGGCGCTAGACCCTGCCAGGACGGCCCGCCTCCGAAAGGTGGCCGCGAACGGAAGGCGCCGCACCACACGGCCGCCTAGTTGAGGGGATGCACGCTCCAGCCGTCGCCGGGATGCTGGAGCTCCTCAATCAGCATCCGCGCTGGCGATGGATCGAACGATGTCCCCTCAAACTTCACGACCGTCTCATCGAAACGAAGGAGTAGCCCGTCTCGCTCATCCCAGACGAGCGGTGCGGTATTCGCGGAGAACTTGGTATCCGCGAAATACACGACCACACTGAAACGCATCCCGATGTCGGGAAGGCTAATAGTCTTCTTTGCCTCAAACTTGCGGTTCCCCCCAGTCCCGGTGACATGAAACGGCAGAATCATCTTCACGTCCACAAAGCACCTCCAAGGGGGACGCGCTGATTCTACGCCGTTTCGTGTCCCTGTCCCTTTCGGTGTCCCTGCCGCGTCCGCATTCGCCGTTTTCTGGCTCACTCGCCGTAAAAGAAAGGGACCGGGTAACGTCCGGTCCCTGTTGGGTTTGCGCCTGATTTCGCGGATCGTCGGGAAGACGCTCCGACTACTCAAAATCCCGTTCTCAGCAATGAGAGTGTGGGTTCGATTCCCTCCTCCGGCACCATATAGTCACCCCAGGTTCCGTCATCGAGAAGGCGCGGCTGGCAAAGAGCGACCCAGCGTCGCCGGTACTGTCCCCCACCGGCGGCATCTGTCAGAGCGTAAGCTCCCCTTATGGATCGACACCCGGGCTCCAGCGGCGGACTTGTCAGGGCGGCGAAGAACTCCGTCGTCCCAAGCAAAGACTTTTGTGAGCCGCGCTCGCCGGTCCCCCGCGCAGGGGCCAGGTGCGGATTGGTACCGCTATTGCGACGTTATATAGTCTTCCTTTCGGCAAGTTCGACATGCCCCCGGCGTCATACCAGGAGGAGGGCACATGTTCTCGTGGCTCACACATCGGAGCGGTAGAGGCACTCTGGGAGTCCTGCTAGTCGCGGCGGCGTTCGTTCTCGGTCTCACCGCGGCGCCGGCCTCCGCCGACAGCGACAAGCGGGTCGTCAAGGTGATGACCTACAACATGGACGCGGGGACTGACTTCGTCTTCTTCTTCGCGTACCCCAACGACCTCGCTGCAGCGTACGCCGCCACGGTGGACGAGCTCGCGCAAAGCGGATTCGACATTCGTGCGGCGCGGATGGCTGACGTGATCGCCGCCGAAGATCCGTATCTCGTGTCCCTGCAGGAAGCCACGGTCTGGGATTACGTCACCAACGGCGGGTCGAGGATCCAGCTCCTGGCTGATCAGCTGGAACTCCTGATGGCCGCCTTGGAAGAACGGGGTCTGCACTACAAGATCGTCGCGGTGCAACCGCTGACGAACCTCATGCTGCCGCTCGGTGACGACGTCAACTTCCACTACCTAGACCAGAACGTCATCCTCGCGCGCACCGATCTCAGCCAGGCGGAGCTGGCTCTGTCGAACGCCCGGCAGGCGCAATTCCTGACGACCAGCGAACCGCTCCCCGGGTTCAGGCAGGTCAACGGGTGGATGTCCGTGGATGCCAAGATTCGAGGCAAGAGCGTGCGCTTCTTCGCCACGCACCTGGCCTCTCCGCTGTTCCCAGGCGACCCCGTTCAGGAGGCGCAGGGGGCCGAACTGGTCGAGATTCTGAGCGGCTCGCCGTTCCCCGTCATGCTCGCCGGTGATTTCAACTCCGACATGAGCGGCCTGGGCATCGGCCCCGACCAGACACCGACGGCATCGGCGATCGTGGCCGCTGGCTACGCAGACAGCTGGACGGCGGTGCATCAGACGTGGGAGGGTCTCACCTGGCCGCTGTTCTGGGAGGACATCTACGCCGGTGTCTATCCGGATGGGGAGCCGGTCGAGCGGATCGACCTGATCTTCGCAAAGGGCCTGGAGGTGCTCGACGCCAAAGCGGTCGGTGTCAGCAAGCCATACCCATCCGATCACGCCGGCGTGGTGGCGACGCTGCTCATCGAGAAGTAGCGCCGTTCTTCTGGGCCGAGGCTGCAAGTGGTTTCACAACCTGGCCACATGGGCGGGAAACTGCGCCCTCCGAGGTTGTGAAACCCCTGCTCAAACATCCCGGGCATCCCGCGTTGCAGGCGGGGCGCTGCCGCTGAACGGCAACGCGGGTGCCCGCGTGGTTCGGCAGTCTCACCACTAGCCGCCGGTGAGCGCGATCGTTGGGCAGCGCTTTCTCTCGTCCCTGCACCTTGGCGTAATATATGGGGCCACTACCACTCAAGGAGGCTGCATTGGGTCTAGCTGAATCTTTCGGCAAGTCTGGGTTCGCGCAGCTCGTGAACAGCCCGATCGGTCGCATCACTCGCATTGCGATTGGTCTCGGCCTCATCGCCTGGGGTTACACACACAGCGCGACGTCCACAGGCGCCGTCATCATGGCGGTTGGCCTGGTGCCCTTGGCGGCTGGTGTATTCGACCTGTGTCTGATAAGCGCGTTGCTGGGCGGTCCGCTGAGTGGTGCGCGCATTGGCAAGAGCGCGCCGCATTCGTAGGTCGCACCAGATCGAGCGAGCGAGTTCACGGGCACAGCAGTCGGCGACGCTACTAGATCGGGTCCGCCATAGCGCTGCCTGACTTTGAACGGCCGGGAAGATACGTGACAGATCAGTTCGGGAACATGGGTGACACGGTTCTCAGAACCGTCGGTCCCTCGTGGCTTTCGTACTTCGGTGGTCTCCGATGTTGTACCGCTCGAAGGGTGAATCGCTGATCGGCCCGCCGGCGAGCGGCACAGCACTTCAAACGATCTTGAAACTCTGCCCCTCAGAACACCCGACGCGGCTATGCAGCACCTGACGCCAGAAATCGAGCACGCCGACAAACCCGACTGCGCCAGCATCTGCTTCAGCCGCCTCCTTCGACTGTGCCTTTTCGTGTGCCCGCGACCATCCAACCCAAGCCAACCTGAGCCAACGCCAGCCAACTCGACTCTCATAGAACGCACGAAAACCAGCGTTTTCAGGCCTAATCTCGACCGGGCGGTCGAACTCAAAATCCCGTTCTCAGCAATGAGAGTGTGGGTTCGATTCCCTCCTCCGGCACCAGCCTTCGCTCACCGTCCGGCATGCACCTTTCCTCAGGTGAGCTTCGGCTGGCGAGCCAGTTGACACGCGAAGGTTGTCCGCCGAAGCAACGCGAAGAGAGTGTCGGGCTGGAGCGTTGCGAAGGCGGACGGGACTTCCGAACCTCGCGAGGACGGCCCTCTGTTTGCCCGCCGGAACGGGTTTTCAGACCGATCCTCGTTTGGTCCCGGCAGGCGGGTCAGTCGGATCTTTCCTGGCTCGGCGGTCACGAAAGACCCGGAGAATCGATCACCGAGGAGTTCCACGAGTCGCACGACGTCCAATCCTATTGAACGGCGAGCATTCGCGGGATACCGCAGGAGCACACATCCGATCACCCTGCCGTTCCCCCGCAAATGCCAACTGGCCGAAGTCTTTGTCTTCAGTGATGACGACCCTCCGTTCTATCTCAGCAAGTTCCATCACGTCACGGTCGGTGATTCCATGGCGCGATTCGGCAATCGCTACGACGTCATGGCCGGCGGCACGACGCGCCCGGACCACCGCGAAATCCCAACTTTCGTCGGCGAGGAACCGCACTGGCGTGGCTCGTCAGCTGTCCGTCCCGGTTGGACGGAAGACAACTTCCTCGTGGGCGAGCGTGTCGGCGGCAAACCGGATGGCGGCTTGAATATCGTCGGTGGTGAGTCTGGGATAGGCGTCGAGCAGGTCCGCTTGCGTCATTCCCTCGGCCAGTTTCCGCAGCACCAGTTCAACGGTGACCCGAGTGCCGCGTATCACAGGCTCGCCGAGCATAACGTCTGGGCGCATTTCGACGCGCGGGTGAACGGTCATGGCCAAGCCTCCACGTTTATCGCGCCACGCCCGCGGTTGCAGGTCCACAAGAAGGGTGCACCGTGCCCTACCCGCGCACACGCCCGCTGATGAGGAACACGGGATAGTCACGGTCGTTCCGATGGTGGACAAACGCGGTCGCGTCCGCGAGGTCGTCGAAGCCGGCTTGCGCCAGGAGGGCCTTCAGATCGGCCCGGTCGAAGCCGAGGTGGAACACGTCGGTGACGTCCGGTCTGTGGAACGTGCCGTCCTCGCGGTCCAGGTCGGCGAGCGCAACACGACCGCCCGGACGCAGATGATCGCGGAATTGGGCGAATAGGGGCGCCAGGCTCGCCACGTGGTGCAGGGTCATGCTGCTGACGATGAGATCGTAGTCGCCAGGGAACGCGTAGCTGTCGTCCGGCCGCAGCAACCACGTCGTCACCAACTTCAGCGCCTGCTCCCGTGCTTTTCGCTCCAGCACGCTCAGCATGCCGGTCGAGGTATCCGCCCCCGTGACGCTGCGCACGTTCGGCCTGAGGGCCAGCGTCAGCAGCCCCGTCCCGCACCCGAAATCCAGCACGTCCATCGCCGCCGCCAACCCGACCTGACGCACGATGGTGTCGGCCACAGCGTTGGCGAGCGAGACGCGCTTGGGGTCGTCATCCCAGGTCGCGGCAACTTGATCGAAACGGCGCGTGTCGATCATCGGAACAGTCGCCTTGCAGATCGGATCATGGATGGCTCCCGCGGTCGATGGCCCCCCGCCACGCCGATCATAGCGCACTGCCGGCAGTGGCGTCGGTGAACATCTCCGCCATTTCTCGTCGCTATCAACACGCCTCGGTTCTTGATCTCCCACATGCGAGTTCAGCGAACGATCCCCGGTAACGTCTCGACCTCAGCAGAGACGACGATGCGAGCTGCGCCGAACCGCCCGGTTTCGGTCACGTCGTGGGATTCGCCGACGACCAGTTGGAAAGTGCTGACATGCTTTTCCAGCCCTTCTGGCGTGGCGGCGTTGAGCAGAACGACTACATCCGGACCGTCCCACCACGCCCGGATAATGAACCTGGTGGCGGCGGCCTCCGTTCCCTCCACCAGAGCCTTGGCAGGAACCGATGCCGACGGCGGGCCAGTGTATTGGGTCGCCTGGACCTTCACGGCTGCCCGTGGGGCCTCTTGGGGGGGGGATCTGAGGCTCACCCAGACCGATGGACGCCCTGTGGAGTCCTCCTGTTCGATCCATCTGCCACTCGTGCAACGGGCGATGGTCTCCTCTCCCTTAAGCCTTACGAGCGCACCCTCTGAGAACGTCATGCCCCGATCGTCGAGGCAGAACTTCGCCGGCGTTCCGGGGCGCGAAACGTCCGCCAGCGAGTCTCGCCCCAGGCTGGGACCTGCAAGGTGGAATACATCCGCCGTTGTCAACGCCCCGGTGGGCCTTGCCCACCCCCAGTTTTGAGCATCACTGAAAAATGACACGGAAGCGTGCCTGTTGAAACGGCGAGGTATGTGTGTTACATTACACATATACTATGGCTACCCGCGCATCTGAGACCGTGACCGACGTCGAGCGCTGGTT
>JAPKZO010000014.1 GCA_026393755.1 Acidobacteriota bacterium | reverse complement strand
CCTTGCGCGACAACACGATGTTCCCGCGCTTCTTGTTGACCTTGATGACGCGCATCCGGAGTTCCTGGTTCTTCAGGGCATCCAGATTCCGGACGGGGCGCACATCGACCTGCGAGCCGGGCAGGAACGCCCGGACGCCGATGTCGACGGCCAGGCCGCCCTTGATGCGCTCAATGACGCGACCGATGACGACCCGGCGATCCACGTAGGCCTTCTCGATCTCGTCCCAGATCTTCATCTTCTCCGCTTTTTCGCGGGAGAGAACGACGTAGCCGTCCTTGTCTTCCGTCCGCTCGAGCAACACGTCGACCAGATCGCCTGGCTGGACCGTGACCTGCCCGGTCTCGTCGAGGAACTCACTGACCGCAATGACCCCCTCCGACTTGTAGCCGACATCAACGACCACTGCCGACGCGGTCACTTTCAGGACCGTGCCCTTGACGACTTCGCCTTCGGAAATATTCCGGAAGCTCCGGTCGTACAACTCCAACAGGCGAGCCATCTCCTCGGGATCGACGTCATCGTCGTGCATCCCTCCCATTGGCTTCAGCGCCTTGATCGGCGCAGCCTTTGCTGTCCTGCCGGTCGGTTCGCCCGTCTGCTGTGTCAGACCCAGGCCGTTCGTACCGTCTTCGTTCGCCATGCCTTGCGCGTCCTCCTGCACTTCGTGAATTGCCGGGCTTGGTGTTCAGTGCCGGCGACTGCGGATGGTGGCCTGGTCCTACCAGATGACCACAAGCAGTTGAGTTTACGACACTTAGAAGATATGGTCAATCACTCGATTCTGAAGGGGCGGCGGCGGCGTCTTCCCTGCCCCGTTTCGGCGGGCGATTCCCCGAGTCCGGCGGGCGATTCCCTGAGGATTCGACTGGGAAAAGGGGTCAGGACGCATCCCGGCCAGCCGTCTCGCGCGTCGCCGTGACGATACGCAGCACGCGCTCAACCACTTGCTCAATCTGGAGGTGAGTGGTGTCGATCGTGATCGCGTCGGGCGCCACACAGAGCGGCGAGGCCTGCCTGGTCCGATCGCTGTCATCACGGCGTTGCATGGCCTGGGCGATATCCGCCAGCGCCTGTGTCTGGCTCGAGGTGTGCGAGGGATCGTGCGCCCGGCGCCGCGCCCGCTCCTCTGGAGAGGCATCCAGGTAGATCTTGACGTCGGCGTTCGGAAACACCGCGGTCCCGATGTCGCGCCCCTCCATCACGACGCCGTCTGGTTCGGCCAGATCCCGCTGCCTGGCTACCAGGGCCGCCCGCACGCGAGCCAGCCGGGCCACCCGCGTGGTCGCCCGGTCGATCTCCGGCGTCCGAATGGCGTGCGAGGCATCCGCGCCATCGATCCGGACGTCGCTGCCGTCGATCTCGATCGTCGCCGACGCCGCCAACTGTGCCATCTGGTCTTCATCATCAAGCGACAGGCCCAGTTGCTCCGCCCGCCACGCGAGGGCGCGATACATCGCGCCCGTGTCGACGTGACGAATCCCCAGCGCGGAGGCCACCGCACGCGCCACCGTGCCCTTGCCTACGCCGGACGGACCGTCAATCGCGATGATCATGGGGAGTTTCAATACCAGGGATTACGGATTGGGGATTGGGGGAATCCCTAATCCCGAGCCTCGGAGTGTAACATGAAGCCCATGCGTCTCCAGGCCCTGGCCTCCCTTGTCGTCGCGCTGGTCGCGACGACGGCCCTCTCGGCACCGTACTGCCGATCGTATTCGCGCGCCGCGGCGGTGTTCGTGCGAATGGCTCATCTCGATGGCCGCGTCGGCCGGGCCCTCGACTGGGAACGAGAAGAAGTCACCATCGAGATGACGACGATTCGGTCGAGGCACGGCGATCTGAGGACCCGGCTGTTCATTCCGGCGCACATCAGGCGGGCGGTCACGCTGGTGGCTGGCGTCAACATGCTGGGCATCGAGGAACCGCGGCTGTACGGGCTCGCGTACGAATTGGCCAGCGTCGGGGTGGCGGTCGCGACGCCCGACACACCAGATCTGAAGCGATTCGTCATCTCGCCCCGCACCACTGACATGATCGAAGACAGCGCGCTGTGGCTGTCGCGACAGACGCGCCTCACGCGGGACGGTCACATCGGCATGGTCGGCATCAGCTTCTCGGGCAGCCTCTCGATTGTCGCGGCCGGCCGTCCGGCCCTGCGCGACCGCGTCGATTTTGTGTTCTCGTTCGGCGGGCACGGCGATTTCCCGCGCGAGTTGCGGTTTCTCTACAGCGGCCAGGAGCCAGAGGTCCCGGCCGCCGGCGCCACCGGCGACCCGGCGAGGCGCGAGGTCTACCGGCGCCCCCACGACTACGGCGTGGTCATTATCCTGCTCGATCTCGCGGACCGCGTGGTGCCTGCCGGACAGGTCGCACCGCTGCGCCAGGCGATCCTCACGTATCTGCTCGCCGGACACTACGAGCTGATCGACACGCGGCTCGCCAAGGTGACGTTCGACGAGGCGCTCAGGCTCGCCGAGGCGCTGCCGGAACCGTCGCGAACCTACATGCGGCAGGTCAACACCCGCGACGTGGCGGCACTCGGGCAGCTGGTCGCTCCGCTGCTGGTGTCGCTTGGGGGCGACCCGGCCCTGTCACCCGAGCGGTCTGCGCCGCCGGCGTGCCCGATCTACCTGCTCCACGGGACCGACGACACGGTGATTCCGTCGATTGAAACGCTCTGGTTGGAGCGATACCTCGCGGGCAAGGCGTCTGTGCGGGTGCTGCTGAGCGGACTGATCACGCATGCCGAACTCGACCGGCAGCAGGACATGCGCGAAGTGTGGAAGCTGGTCGATTTCTTTGCAGAAGTGCTGAGGCAATGATGGAACGACTACAGAAGATCCTGTCGGCGGCCGGTGTGGCGTCTCGTCGCGCCGCCGAGGGTTTGATCACGCAGGGCCGCGTCAGCGTCAACGGCAAGACGATTCTGGAGCTTGGCACGAAGGCCGATCCCGGGCACGACGATATCCGGGTGGATGACCAGCGGATCCGGATCGTTACCCAGCACCGCTACATCCTGCTCAACAAGCCGCGCGGGTACGTCACGACGAGGAAGGACCCGGAGCGTCGATCGACGGTTCTCGATCTGCTGCCGGAGGTGCGCGAGTACGTCTATCCGGTGGGTCGGCTCGACTACGACTCCGAGGGGCTGCTGCTGCTGACCAACGACGGTGCGCTGGCCGAGCGGCTGATGCACCCGCGCCACGAAGTGGAACGGGAGTACCACGTGCGCGTCCGCCGCGTGCCCGACGAGTCGGCACTCGATCGCCTGCGCCGGGGTGTGACGATCGAAGGACGCCGGACCGCGTCGGCCACCGTGAGGCTGGTCGACACGGGCCTCGGCGCGCGGGAGGATCAGGCGATGATCTCAATCGTGCTCCACGAAGGGCGCACGCGACAGGTGCGGAACATGTGTGAGGCGATTGGGCACCCGGTGGTGCGGCTACGGCGGGTGCGATTCGGGCCGATCAGCGATGCGCGGCTCCCGGTCGGCTCGCATCGGGAGTTGACCGGCGCCGAAGTGCATAGACTGAAGCAAGCGGCCGGGCTGTCCGTCTCCGCACCCAGCGCTACGGCGAGACCACGACGAAGCTCAACGAGCGAAATCGGGGAACCCGGCGATCCCAGGCAAACGCCCGTCTTGCGGCAACCCGACCCCCGTCCTAGTGTACCTTCTCCTCGCCCGTCGTCCCCGCGGCCTCCTCAGGCTCGCCCGTCCCCCAGGCCTCCTCAGGCTCGCCCGCCGGCAGCGGCTCGTCGGACGCCAACGCCGTCTCGACGGCCTCCTCGCCCGGCACCTCCAGCGGGAGCAGTTGATCGGCCGGCATCGGCTCGGAAAGCGCCGTCGACAGGTCGAAGCCGAGCAGATCGGCCATATCCTCGACCTTCGGGAGGTCGCCGAGGTCGTTGAGCCCGAACCGCATCAGGAACTCGTGCGTGGTGGCGTACAGGAACGGGCGCCCGACGACGTGTTTGCGCCCCGCGATCTTCACCAGTTTGCGCTCCATCAGCGTCGCCAGCACGCCGGAGGTATTGACGCCCCGGATCTCGGCAATCTCGGTGGACGTCACCGGCTGGCGATAGGCGATCACGGCGAGCGTCTCGAGGGCCTGCACCGACAACTTGGTCGTCTTGCGCTCGTGGAACAGGCGTCGGACCCACTCATTCAGATCGGTCCTGGTGACGATCTGCAATCCGCCCGCAATCTCGATCAGCTGCAGCCCGCCCGGCTGCTCGTAGTCGAGCTTGAGCGCGTCGAGGGCCTGCGTCACGTCCTCTTTCGGCTCGCTCGCCAGCACCTTGCACAACGCCTTCAGCGTGAGCGGCTCGGGCGACGCGAAGATCAGCGCTTCGACGATGGCCTTCAGTTCCTCCATTGCCTCTTTCCTGTCAGCGGGTCGAAGCACCACGCTATCCTGCCGGTTCCGCCGGCTTCGGCCGCGTGTACACCCGGATCATTCCGAACATCCCGGCCTGGAACACCCGCACCAGTCTAAGCCGGATCATTTCGAGCAACGCCAGAAACGTCACAATCAGCGCCTGACGTGAATCCACATCGTCGAACAGATCTTCGAACCCGCAGCTGTCGGTCTCGGACAGCCGTTCGAGCAGTTGTGCGATCCGATCCTCGATCGAGATCTGCTCGGCGGGCAGCGTCATTCTCGGCCGCTGCCTGGCGCGGTCGAGCACGGTCTTGAAGGCCGCCATCAGGCTGAACAGATCGACCTCGACCTCGGTCTCGTACTCGTCGCCCGCCACGTCGGCGACGCGCACGTCGGGCCGCTGCCACTGCGCACTGCGCAGCGTCTCGCGCTCGTGCAGCAGGTTGGCCGCCGCCTTGTACTTCTGATACTCGAGCAGCCGATTGACCAGCGTCTCGCGCGGATCCTCCTGGTCATCGTCCTGCGACGGATCCGGACGCGGCAGCAGCATCCTCGACTTGATGTGGATGAGCGTGGCCGCCATCACGAGGAACTCCCCCGCCAGATCGAGGTCCAGCTCCTGCATCAGCCCGATGTATTCCAGGTACTGTGCCGTGATCAGCGCAATGGGAATGTCGTAAATGTTCACCTCATTCTTCTTGATGAGGTGAATCAACAGGTCGAGCGGCCCGGAAAAATGCTCGAGGCTGACGCTGTACGCGTCAGGCGATGACGTAAACTCGATTCCCGCGGACGGTGGCGTGTCGGTCATCGCCGGTACGCGATCTTCATCGCCTCGCGGACGCGCGCCATCGTCTCGGCGGCGATCGCCCGGGCGCGCCGCGATCCTTCTTCGACGATGTCGCGGACGCGGGAGGGGGTGGCGAGCACGTCGGCGCGGCGCTGCCGCATCGGCTCGAGCGTCTTTTCGAGTGCCGCGATCAGCTTCTTCTTGACCTCGACATCGCCCACGCGGCCGGCCCGGTAGCGGGCCTTGAGGTCGTCGACCTCGCCGATGTCCGCGTTGAACGCGTCGTGATACGTGAACACCGGGTTGCCCTCGACGTTGCCCGGAATGTCGGCGCGGATCCGCGCGGGATCCGTGTACATCTGCATCACCTTGCGGGCGACCGTGGCGGCGTCATCCGCCAGGTCGATCGCGTTGCCGTAGCTCTTGCTCATCTTCCGGTTGTCGAGCCCGGGCAGCTTCGGGAAGCGCGTCAGCAGCGGCTGGGGCTCGACGAACACCTCGCCGTAGAACGCGTGAAAGCGCCGGACGACCTCCCGCGAGAGTTCGAGATGCGGCACCTGGTCCTCACCCACCGGCACGAAGTGCGCGTTGTACATGATGATGTCCGCTGTCTGCAGCAACGGATAGCCCAGGAAGCCGTACGTCGAGAGATCCTTCTCGGACAACTGGTCGCGCTGTTCCTTGTAGGTCGGCACGCGCTCGAGCCAGGGCACGGGGATGATCATCGACAGCAACAGGTGCAGTTCGGCATGTTCCGGCACGAGCGACTGCACGAACATGGTGCAGCGCTCCGGGTCGAGGCCCGCCGCGATCCAGTCGGCCACGTTCGAATACGCGTAGCCGGCCAGATCGTCGGTGGCCGCGTACTCGCTGGTCAGCGCATGCCAGTCGGCCACGAAGTAGAAACTGTCGTACTGCTCCTGCAGCGGGACCCAGTTGCGCAAGGCGCCGACGAGGTGGCCGAGGTGCAGGCGGCCGGTCGGCCGCATGCCGGAGACGACGCGAGCTTTGACAGCAGACACAGAGTTCCCCATGTGACCCTTCGACTCAGCGGTGTTGCGCGCCAAGCGTCCTGTTCGTGGCCCTGGCAGATCGGCACGACGAACCGCCGCCGCATGGATCGCGAGTGAGCTCAGGGTCTACGACAAAGAGATTCAGGCTAACACGAAACCACGTGTCAGCCGCGAGCGAAGTGGGCCAGCACGGCGTCGGCGGCCCTGGCCCCGACCACCGCGCACAGGGCTTCCCGGCTGGCACGGCGCACGCCGGCGGCACTGCCGAACGTCTGCAGCAGCGCGTTCCGCCGCCGGGGCCCGATGCCGGCGATCTCGTCGAGCTCGGAACGCAGGTCGCGCGCGCGCCTGGCGTTCCGGTGAAACGACACGGCAACCCGGTGGGCCTCGTCGCGAATCCGCCGAAGCAACAGCAATGAGGGATGGTCGACATCGAGCGCAATGGGCTCAGGCCGGTCGCGCGTGACGATCAACTCCTCCTTCTTGGCGAGTCCGACGGCCACGAGATTCGCCAGCCCCAGCGACTCGAACGCCTCGTAGGCGGCGTGGACCTGTCCGCGCCCGCCGTCGATCAGGACGAGATCCGGAAACGGACCGCCCCGCGCGAGCAGCCCCTGGTAGCGCCGCGACACCACTTCCCGCATGGCTCCCACGTCGTCCGGTTTGGCCGGCGCGGCGGCTGCCGCGCCCCTGACGCGGAACTTCCGGTACGCACTCCGCCGCATCCGCCCGTCCTCGCAGACCACCAGCGACGCCACCGTCTCGGCGCCCTGCAGCGTCGAGATGTCGATGCACTCGATCCGGCGCGGAAAGGCAGGCAGGCCCAGGATGGCGCGCAGATTCTCGAGTGCCTCGAAGTTGGCGACCGCCCCTGCGCTGAATCTGGCCTGATAGGCCATCGACGCGTTGCGCGTCGCGAGATCGAGCAGACCCCGTCGGTCCTGGCTGCGCGGCACGGTGATGGTCACCCGCCGGCCCGCACAATCGCTCAGCCACGTCTCGAGCGTATCGCCATCATCGGGCCGCTCCGCCACGTGAATCTCCGGCGGGATCTCGTGCTCGTGGTAGAACTGGCCGAGTGCAGCGCCAAGCACGTCCGTCTCGGCCTCGCCGCCGCCAGCGTCCGGTTCGGCGACCAGTTCGACGCGCTCGATCACGCGGCCATTCCGCATCTGAAACACCTGGACGATGGTGCCAGAGGGCCCCGACTTGACGCCGAACGCGTCGCGATCGCCAAATCTCGGTGTCGCCATCTTCTGCTGGCGGTCACGCAGCGTTTCGAGCGTGCGAATGGCGTCGCGGAGGTGCGCCGCCTGCTCGAACGATTCGCCGTCGGCGGCCGCCTCCATCTCGGCCGTCAGCCGGGCGATCAGCTCGTCGGTGCGTCCCTCGAACAGGAGGCGGGTTCTGGCCACGGCCGCCGCATACTGCTCGGTGGTGCACAGCGCGTCGACGCACGGGGCGAGACACCGGCCGATGTCGAACTCGAGACACGCGCGGCCCCGCTTGCCGGTGATGCGCTCATGGCAGGACCGGATCCCGAAGACCCGGTGCGTCAGGTTCATCGTCCTACGCGCCAGGCTCGCCGGCATGAACGGTCCCGCGTACACGTCGCCGTCGCGCTCGACGCGCCGCGCCACCAGCACGCGAGGACACGATTCGCTGGTCGTCAGCTTCAGATACGGGTAGGTCTTATCGTCGCGGAGCAGGATGTTGTAGCGCGGCAGTCGCCCCTTGATCAGGCTGTTCTCGAGTGCGAGCGCCTCGACCACCGAATCGGTCACGACGACGTTGAGCTCGTCGACCTCGTCGAGGAGCCGATCGTGCCTCGGCGACGTGCCCCTGGCTCCAAGATAGCTGCTGACACGGTCACGCAAGTGCGCCGCTTTGCCGACGTACAGCGTCTGATGGTCGCGGCCGAGGAACACGTACACGCCCGGTTGCTCCGGGAGGCGGGCGATCTGGTGCTTGAGGTCTTCAATCGGCATGGAATAAGATGTCGCGACTCGTGTCGTCAATCCGTCCAGTCTTGATTATACGGAAGCCATGACCGTTACGGGCGCTATCGGCTGCCTCTTCAACTTCCCGCTCCGCGTCATCATCCGGACGTGCGTGAGGCTGCGCATCCACCCGAACCTGCTGACCATCACCGGCGTGCTGGTCAACGTCGTTGCGGCGTGGGAACTGGCCTACGGCCGCTTCTTCGCCGCCGGCTGGTGGATGGTGGCGGCCAACATGTTCGACTACATCGATGGCAAGGTCGCCCACGAGGGGGGCGCGGCCAGCGAGTTTGGCGGGTTTTTTGACTCGGCGATGGACCGGTTCTCGGACATCTCGCTGTTTATCGGCCTGATTGCGGTCTACAACGAGCGCGGGACAGGCCACGGCGACTACGTGCTGCTGACGTCGATTGCGATGATGTTCTCGGTCCTCACCAGCTACACGCGCGCCCGCGCCGAGTCGCTGGTCGAGAAGTGCAAAGTCGGCTTCATGGAACGGCCGGAACGGATCGTGCTGTTCATGATCGGTGCCTTCACCAACCGGATGGCCGCGGTGCTGTGGGTCATCCTCATCCTGTCGATCGTCACGGTGATGGCTCGCGTCTACTTCACCTGGCGGGAGCTGGAGGCGGGACGCAGCCTCGCGGCGGTGAAGGCTGGCACGGCGCCATCGCCAATCCCGGTCACCCAGATGGGCACGGTCCAGCGGGTGATGACGCTGCCGGCGTTGATCCTCTGGCGTGGACTGTTCTGGACGTACGAACGCGCCAGCTGGCAGTACGACGTGATGGTCATCACGATTCTCGCCTTCGTCTGGGGCACGCCGGCGCGGCTGCTCGGCGATCCGATGGCGATGAACGGCGGGGGCCTGGTCGACTGGATCTTCAGGCTGCAGTAGATCTTTCCCTACACATCCTCCCGCTCGTCATGTCCGCCCAGGTCCAGGGGCGGCCGCTGGATGTGGAGGTGGTGCGCCCGGATGTGATCGCGCAGCAGCCGGCGCGCTTCGCCATAGTGCTCCGGCGGGACCACAAGCCGGCCGGCCCGCTGCTGGTGCCCCGCGACCACGACGAGTGCGGGAGCCCGGTCCTCCCGCCATGTCAATCCCGTGATGTCGCTGTACTTCACGAATCTGCGCTCCAGCCGGAGACCATCCCGGTAGAACCCGCGCTCGACCCGGAAGCTCAAGGGGTAGACAACGCCGTAGTAGACGAACATCATCACTTCGCCGAACACCTGGCCGAGCAGCCAATGGAGGACGAGGAGCTTGTAGAGGATCACGAGGCCGAGACCGACGGCGATCCACTTTGAGAGAACGAAGGTCCCGGGCCTGGGCGGCGCCCAGGTCAGCAGCGCGTCGTGCCGCCGGCGGCGGTACGCCAGGTAGTCGTTGAGCAGGATCAGATTGGCGGCAAGGAAGCCGACGCCCAGCAACAGCAGCAGCGCGCCGAGGGGATTGTCCACGAACCTCCGCGTCCGTGACGGCTAGACCGTCTTGGGTATGTCGCCGCCGGCCAGGGACGGATCGAAGCACCGGCGGCAGCGTGCCTCGTATGTCCCTTGCGAACCCAGCAGGAGGCGGTCGCTGCTGGCGACCAGCCGCTGCGTGTGATTGGCCGGATTGCCGCAGACCATGCAGATGGCGAGCGTCTTGGTGATGTACTCCGCGATGGCCAGCAGTTGCGGCATCGGCTCGAACGGCTTGCCGAGATAGTCCTGGTCGAGGCCCGCGACAATCACGCGCTTGCCGCGGCCGGCGAGCACTTCGCACACCGCCGGCAGTTCGGCGTCGAAGAACTGCCCTTCGTCGATCCCCACGACCTCGGTGTCGTCGTCCACCGTCTGCAGCAGGTCGTGTGCGGTCAGGACGTTTCGCGACTGGATCCGCATCTCGCTGTGCGAGACGATTTCGTCCTCGCTGAACCGGCTGTCGAATTTCGGCTTGAAGATCTGGACCTTCTGGCGGGCAATCTGCGCGCGACGGAGGCGGCGGATGAGCTCCTCGCTCTTGCCGCTGAACATGCTGCCGCAGACGACTTCGATCCAGCCTGTGTGACGTGTCCGTTCGATATCCATGGTCATGTTGCGTGTTCCGTCAGAAGGGCCTGCCGCCGACCACGCCTTCCGCTACACCCGCGCCTGATATTCGCCCGTCTCCGTATTGACCCGAATCCGGTCGCCCGTGTTCACAAACGGCGGCACCGACACGACCAGGCCCGTCTCGAGCGTCGCCGGCTTCAACTGCGCGTTGGCGGTCGATCCCTTGATGGCCGGGGCGGTGTCCTTGACCGTCAGGTCCACCGTCTGAGGCAGCTCGATTCCCACCGGTTCGACCCCGTAGAACTCGACCTTGATGGTCGATTCCGGCACGATGTAATTGATCATCTCGCCCAGCACTTCGTCGGCGAGCGTAATCTGTTCGTACGTGGTGGTGTCCATGAAATGGTGACCGCCCGCGTCGCTGTACATGTACTGCATCTCGAGTTCGTCCAGCGTCGCCCGCTGGATCGTATCTTCCGATCGCAGCCGCTGTTCCACCTGGGCCCCGTTGCGCAGGTTTCGCATCTTGGCGCGAACGAAACCGCGGAGGTTGCCGGGCGTGACGTGCTGCAACTCGAGGATCCTGAGCAGTTCGCCATCCAGATGGATCAGCATGCCTTTTCTGAGCCGCGTCGCCTGAATCGAACTCATGATCTCAACCGCAATCCTGCCGGCCGTGGCGGGCCTGATGACGCCTTTGCAGGCGAGTTTTCCATCGGGACAGACCGTCGATCCTAGCACATCTGGTTGGGCCCATCCAAACATGCTAGGATGCGATTTGTGGCATTTTCTCGCTGGGATCCGCTTCACGATCTGCTCGCCTTGCACGAACGACTGAACCGTCTGGGCGCCGAGGAGGTGCCCGGCTGGACGCCCGCTGTCGACCTGTTCGAAACGGCCGATCGCTTCGTCGTGAGCGTTGAGCTCCCCAGCCTGAACCGCGACGACATCCGCATCGATGTGCAGGAGCACACGCTCGTCGTCCGAGGCGAGCGGCCCTGCCAGACACCGGGGGATGCACGGTTTCTGCGGGTCGAGCGCGGACATGGAGCGTTCGTGCGTTCCTTCGCGCTCCCTCAGCCTGTCCGGGCGGCGGGCGTGTCGGCGGAATTCCGCGATGGCGTCCTCACGATTCTGGTTCCCAAGGTCCAGCCGCAGATTCGCCGCATCAAGATCGATTGACTGTCATGAAACGAATATTGTTCGCCATCCTCACTATCAGTGTTGGTTTCGCCGCCGGACTGGTGGTCACGGGCCGCCTGCACATGGCCGAGACGAGCACGGCCGCGCCGGCAGTCGAGGCTCAGAACGGCCCGATGTCGGCGCAGCCGGCACCAGCGGCCCGCGCCATGGCGGGACTGCCCGACTTCACCGGCGTGGCCGCCGGCACCGTCGGTGCTGTCACGAATATCTCGTCGCAGCAGGTCGCGCAGACCTCAAGCTCGCCGTTCGCCAACGATCCGGTCTTCCGCTATTTCTTTGGCGACGACGCGGAGATGTTCGGCGGCCGGGACCGGCGCGAAACCAGCCTCGGTTCCGGCGTGATCGTCTCGTCAGATGGATACGTCCTGACCAACAACCATGTGGTCGGCGACAACATGGCTGAAATCACGGTGGCGCTGGCCGACAAACGCGAACTGCGCGCGCGGGTGATTGGCACCGATCCGCTCACTGATATCGCGCTGCTGAAGGTGAACGCTACCGGGCTGCCGGTGGTCCCCTGGGGCGACTCGTCCAAGCTCAAGGTGGCGGAGTGGGTGCTGGCCATTGGCAATCCTTTTCAGCTGAATCAGACGGTCACCCTCGGCATCGTCAGCGCGATCGGCCGGACCAACGTCGGCGTCGCGGCGTATGAGGATTTCATCCAGACCGACGCCGCCATCAACCCCGGTAATTCGGGCGGCGCACTGATCAATGCTCGAGGCGAACTGATCGGCATCAATACGGCCATCTACAGTCAGAGCGGGGGCTATCAGGGTGTCGGATTCGCGGTGCCGTCGAACCTGGCCCGCCGCGTGATGAACGATTTGATCAAGTACGGATCGGTGCGCCGGGGATCGATCGGAACCCTCGAGGTGATACCGCTCACCTCTCAAGTCGCCGAGCAAGTGGGCGTCACGACCGACAAGGGTGTGTTCGTGAATCGGATGTCCCGCAACTCGCCAGCCTACAACGCCGGCATCAGACCGGGGGATGTCATCGTGGCGGTCAACGGCAGGAGCGTCACCGACAACTCGCAGTTGGTGAAGGTGGTGGCCGATGCCCCGATCGGCGGAGTGATCACGATCGGCGCCATTCGCGAAGGGAAGCGGGTGGAATTCCGCGTGCCCGTCGAGGCGATGTCGACCGGAAACCGCCCGGCGCGGAGGCGGTAACCAACGGGATTCGGTGGGACGGCGTAGGGGCGCGA
>JAPKZO010000013.1 GCA_026393755.1 Acidobacteriota bacterium | reverse complement strand
GCGGGACGATAGCCGGAGCCTGGCCCGTCGCCTGTTGGACCACGGCAAAGGCGCGTTCATTGGCATCGCGGGGCATACGTGCTCGGGTAGGCATATCCACAGTGTACGCCCACCCCGCCAAGATGCAACATCCTAAGAATCAAAACTAGACCACTACCCCGAGCCGCTGTGCCGCCTGGCACGGCATGGGATTGGTGCGCCGCCCGTGCTACGATGGATCGTTTAACGTCCCCCCGACGGGCCGCGCAGTGGGCCCTGCTCCCGCACTTCCGGGATGGCATGGCGTCCTGGCGAGTCTGCCGAGGCATTCCGGGAACCCGGCCGCCGACATGGCAGACACCCCGACCTCCGACACGGCCAATATCGTCATTCGGGGGGCTCGCACCCACAACCTGAAGAATGTGGACCTGACGCTGCCATCGGGCAAGCTGGTGATCCTGACCGGCGTCAGCGGCTCCGGCAAGTCGTCGCTCGCGTTCGACACGGTCTATGCGGAGGGACAACGCCGGTACGTCGAGTCGTTGTCGGCCTACGCGCGCCAGTTTCTCGAACGGATGGAGAAGCCCGACGTCGACTCGATTGACGGCGTGTCGCCGTCGATTGCGATCCGCCAGAAGAATTCGATTCGCAATCCCCGATCCACGGTCAGCACGACAACGGAAATTCACGACTACCTGCGGCTCCTGTTCGCGCGGATCGGCCGCACCTACTGCCGGCAGTGCGGGCAGGAAGTGACGCGCGAGACGGCCGAAATCGTGACGCGGCGCCTTGCCCAGCTGCCGGAAGGCACGCGCCTGGTGCTGGGGTTCGATCTGCCTGTGTTGGCCGTGGACGCCGGGGGCGACGACCAGGCCAACGGCAGCGACGTGGTTGACGAGATCGGGGAGTCGGCCGCAGCGGACGCGTCGGTGGGTGTCGAGGCGTCGAGAGAATCGGGGCGCGCATCCCGGACCGTTTCCGGAAGAGAGCCCGTCGCCGATGGCGGAAGCGACGGGGAGGATGCGATTGCCGCGACGCTGGACGCGTTGCGCAAGAAGGGTTTCGGGCGCCTGCTGATAGACAATCAGGCCGTGCCGTTCGACCAGATCGCCCCGGCCTCGCTGGCCGGCAGCACGCAACTGCGCGTGGTCGCCGATCGCGTCACCATCGGGCCTGGCATCGAGAGCCGCCTGACCGATTCGATCGAGACGGCGTACGCCGAGGGCGGCGGCGCCGCGATCGCCGTCGAGGTCGCCGATGGGCCGGGCGCGCGCGTCCATCTGTTCAGCGAGCGATTCGAGTGCCGGTCCTGCGGCATCCCGTACGAGACGCCCCAGCCCAGTCTCTTCTCGTTCAACAACCCGTTCGGTGCGTGCGCGACCTGTCATGGCTTTGGCAACATTATCGAAGTCGACATGGACCTGGTCGTGCCGGACCCCACGCTGTCCATCAACCGGAACGCCATCGAGCCGTGGAGCAAGCCGCACTACCGCTCCTGTCTCGCAGACCTGAAGCGGGTGGCCCGAAAGGGAAGCGTCCGCCTCGACACCCGGTGGCAGGACCTGACGGATGAGGAACGGCGGATCGTCATCGAGGGCGACGGCGACGAGTACACGGGCGTTCGAGGCTTCTTTGCGTGGCTGGAGCGCAAGAAGTACAAAGTCCACGTCCGCGTGTTCCTCAGCCGGTATCGGGGCTATCAGATCTGCCACGACTGTGCCGGCACGCGCCTGCGCCGCGAAGCGAGAGAGGTCCGGGTCGGAGGCGAGACGATCGACGCGGTCTGCGCGCTGACGGTGAGCGCGGCGCGGCGGTTGTTCAACGAGCTGGTGCTCGGCGAACGGGACGCGGCGATTGCCGACAAACTGCTCGACGAGATCCGGCGGCGGCTGGGATTTCTGAGCGACGTCGGCCTCGACTACCTCACGCTGGACCGGCTCTCGTCGACGCTCTCCGGCGGCGAGGCACAGCGGATCAACCTCGCCACGTCGCTGGGCTCGGCACTGGTCGGCACGCTGTACGTGCTCGACGAGCCGTCGATTGGCCTGCACCCCCGAGACAACCAGCGGCTCATCGACATCCTGCGGGTGCTGCGGGACCAGGGCAATACCGTGCTCGTGGTGGAGCACGACGCCGACATGATCCGTGTGGCCGACCACATCGTCGATCTCGGCCTGGGGGCCGGCGAGCAGGGCGGGCGCATCATCTTCAGCGGCACGCTCGAAGGGTTGATGCAGGACACCCGGTCGCTGACTGCGAAGTACCTGCGGGGCGAGTTGTCCATCCACGTGCCCGCGCAGCGCCGGCGCGGCACCGGGCAGCGCCTGCGGGTGGTGGGAGCCGCCGAGCACAACCTCCGCGGCATCGACGTCGAGATTCCCCTCAATACGCTGACCGTGGTGACCGGTGTCAGCGGATCGGGCAAGTCGACCCTGGTGCACGACATCATCTACCCCGCCATCAAACGGCTCAAGGGCGGCACCGAACGCAAAGTGGGCGCACATCGGAAGCTGGAAGGAGCCGAGTTCATCACCGACGTCGTGCTGGTTGACCAGACGCCGATCGGCCGGACCCCGAGATCCAATCCGGTGACGTACCTGAAGGCGTTCGATCCAATCCGCGAACTGTTCGCGTCGACCAAGGACGCCCGGGCCGCCGGCCTGACCGCGAGCCACTTCTCCTTCAACGTGCCGGGAGGGCGGTGCGAGGTGTGCGAGGGTGAGGGCCAGGTGCGGGTCGAGATGCAGTTTCTGGCCGACGTCTTCGTGCCCTGCGATGTCTGTGACGGCAAGCGGTTCAAGCCTCAGGTGCTCGATATCCGGTACCGAAACAGGAACGTGCACGAGGTGCTCGATTTGACCGTCCACGAGGCGCTGGTGTTCTTCGCTGCCTCACCGAAGGTGCTGCGCCGCCTGCAGGTACTCGACGAAATCGGGCTTGGCTACCTGCGGCTTGGCCAGCCGGCGACGACGCTCTCGGGTGGTGAGGCCCAGCGGGTCAAGATTGCGGCGCATCTGGCCGTGTCGGGCGGCGAACGGGTCCTGTACATTCTCGACGAGCCCACGACGGGGTTACACTTTGACGACATCGCGAAACTGCTCGCGGCGTTCCGGCGGCTGCTGGAGGCCGGACATTCGCTGCTCGTGATCGAACATAATCTCGATGTCATCAAGACCGCAGATCACGTGATCGATCTTGGCCCCGAAGGCGGCGAGGGGGGAGGCCGGATCGTGGTGGCAGGAACACCTGAGCAGATCGCGGCCGACGAAGGTTCGCATACGGGGCGTGTTCTGCGGCCGGTGCTGGCCGGCCAGTCACGCGCGCGGCAAACAGGGGGTGTGGCATGAGACCGACGGTGCAATCCAGGACGGCGGTCGTGGCGGTGCTGGCGATGGTGGCCGGGGGCGTCTTTCAGCCGGTTCGCGGACAGGACATCGCGTACGAGGACGTGGTCGCCCGGCTCAAGTCGCCCGACGCCAACGTCCGGATCGAGGCGCTGGGCTTGCTGGGCCGCGCGGGTTACATCGATGCGATGGCGCCTGTCGTTCCGCTGATCGGCGATCCGGTGGCGGATGTCCAGGCCAAGGCGATCGCGACCGAAGTGGCGCTGTTGCTCGCCGACGAAGCCTACACGCGGGCGTTCGCGACGCCGGTCGTCAAGTCGAAGGACGCCAGCCTTCCCCTGCTGGCATTCGCGCAGGGGCCAGGTGCAACCGTGGCCAACCTGCCTCCGGCCTCGCTGCTCGTCGCGCTCACGGGCGCGATGGCCTCCTCGACGCCGCGAGTCCGGCTCGACGCGGCGTACGCGGTCGGCGTGCTGGGGCCGTCGCTCATCAAGCACGGTCAATTTCCCGACGCCAGGGGAACCGTGTCCAGGCTGGTGGTGACGATGAAGGATGCTGAGCCGTCGCTACGCGAGGCCGCACTGCATGTGCTGGGCCGGCTGTACGCGTCGGCGCTGGGAGACGTGAAGATCAACCAGGAATGGATCGCCCAGCGAGGGGAGGCGGGAGACCAGGTGATCGCGGCGATGAACGATCCGGACCAGCTTGTGAGGCTGGCCGCCATCAACGCGCTCGGCGCGCTGCGGCACGAGCGGGCCGTGCAGTCACTGGTCGATTTCTGCGGATACTACAAGCGCGACCGGCTTGGTCTGGCCTCGCTCAACGCCCTGGCCCACATCGCGCATCCGTCGAGCGTCAGCCAGTTCGCGAAAGCGTTCGACGTGAATGACGAGGAACTGCGCCGGATCGCGCTCGAAGGCACGGCCAGGATCGGCGACCGCCCCGCGCTTGACGCGTTGCTGACCCGCGCTGCCGCCGACCCGTCGCCTGTGCTTCGTCTCGCGTCGGCGTTCGCGCGGGCCCGCGTGGGCGATTTCGGCGATCTCGGCGTGATCACGGACGGGTTTCGCAGCGCCGATCTCCAGGGGAACGCGTTCGGCTATCTGGTGGAACTCGGGTCAACCGTCGCGCCGTCGCTTGCCGGATTCGCGTCCAACCGTGACGCCAAGGTCCGCGCAGGCGTCGCCGAAGTACTGGGTGTCATTGGCAGCGCGGCGACGCTGCCGTCACTCGATCTGCTGGCTCGCGATCGAGACAGGACCGTCGCGGCTGCGGCCGTGCGATCGCAGAAGCGGCTGACGATTCGTCAGCCCGGCGCTCCCCGGACGCCGTGAGCGGCCGCGGCCCACGCCGTCGCCGACTGCCGCGGTCCTTCTACCGGCGGCCGACCCTCGACGTCGCCCGGGACCTGCTCGGCAAACTGCTCGTCCACCGCTCCGGCGATGGCCTGACCAGCGGGGTCATTGTCGAATCCGAGGCCTACATTGGGGAATCCGACCCCGCCTGCCACGCGGCAGCAGGTCCGACGTCCCGCAACCAGCCGCTCTATGGCCAGCCCGGCCGCGCCTATGTCTACTTGAACTACGGCATGCATTGTCTTGTGAATGCCGTTACCGAAGCTCCCGGCGTTCCGGCGGCCGTGCTGATTCGCGCGCTCGAGCCGGTGTCGGGAATCGAACTGATGCGCACACGGCGCCAGAGCCGGCGCGCCGGCGGGGC
>JAPKZO010000012.1 GCA_026393755.1 Acidobacteriota bacterium | reverse complement strand
CGTTGTCGCTGCGAGTGGTCGGCGGTTCATCGCTCACCTCCCACGTGCCACGCCAGCAGTTTACCCGTCAGCGGCTCCAGATGAACGGCCACCGCCGCGCCGGCCTCCGTGGCGCCGTGCGTCACCCAGACCACATGGTCACCGACGTCCTCAAGCGCGGCCGTATCAATCCGGGCGCCGGTTACGCCGTGCAGCCGGAGCAGACGCCGCGCCTCCGTCTTGACCGCCTCGTCCTGTCCGCCGCCGAACCGCGCCTGCGCGGCGGCCAGCCGTGTCGCGACCCCCTCGCGCGACGTCCCGATCACGGCACGACTCCGCTCCAGCCCCGTCCACGCCCCGCGACACACCACGTGCCGCACCCGTCCCGCCCCATCCAGCGTCACCGTCGCCGTCAGTTGCGCGGGCCGCGGCGCCGTGCGCGCCACCAGGTCCGCCACCGCCGGGCCCCGTTCCGCAAACTCCATCACCACCCCGTCCGGCGTCGGCACCGCCCGGAGTTCCAGCCCCGACGCGCGCAGTTCGGGATAACTCAGCGAAAGTAGTTCATGCACGGCCTGCAGCGCCGACGACGGGGGCGCAGGCGCGACCTCCTGGGCGCGTACGCCCGTCACGCCGAGCAGCGACGCGAGGATCAGGACGGTCCACGTCTGTCGTGCAGGCATCCGACCTCCGACGGTCCGACCCTGACCCAGGACGAGGCGCAGGCCCGTGAGCGTCAGGCCAACCAGCGCGGCCACCAGCCACCACGGCCACGCGGGCCGGTCGGGCCAGAGCGGACGCGCGCCTCCCGTCGGCCGGGCGCCGCCGCTCGGCCCCAACGCCGCCGACAGCCCGCCGCTCACCGTGACCCAGACCGTGCTGGCCCCCGTGAAGGCGCCGGTGATCGTGTCGTGCGGAAAGACGACCAGCATATACGTGCCCGGCGACAACCCCGTCGCGGTGAGTCCCCAGCCGCTGTTGGTGAACTGACTGCCAAAGTAGGCCCCAATGTCCGGCCGCACGCCGCCGGTGGGCGCCGCCCCGAGGAAGGTCGGGGTGCCGCCACCATTGAGATACGCATAAACGTGCAGCACATCCACCCCCACGCCGCTCGGTGCGTTCCGGTCGATCGCCCAGCCGGCGATCGTGAATGTCGCCCCAACCTGCGCGTTGTTGCCAGGGATGTCAATGGACATCGCTGGGTTGGTGGTCGGGATCTGAATGTCGACGGTCTGGGCCAGATTGAACGTGCCCGTGAAGGTACTGTGCGCGAAGACCACGATCTGATAGGTGTTGGGCGCCAAGCCCGTGGCCACCCGCGTGAAGCTCGAATACCGGAAGCGCGTCTCCCCAAATGCCGCCGCAATGTCAGGGCGGTCGCCGCCATACGTCGCCGCCCCGAGGAAGATCGGCGGCGTGCCCGAGCCCGGATTCGGATACGCCCAGACGTGCACCGTGTCCACGCCGGTTCCCGTCGCCGCGGCCTGGTCGATCGCCCAGCCGGCAATCGTGAGCGGCTGGACGTGCGCGCCGGCACTGGGGATGTCGACCCACATGTGGGGCACGCCGACCACCGGCTGGAACGTCGCTGTGCAGCTCCGCGCCGCACGCAGGTGGAACTGGAAGCCGCTCGGGCGCGCTATTTCGAACTGTACGATCTGGCGCCAGTCGGCTACTGCACCCTCAGCGAACAGGGGCTGATCCTGGAAGCCAACCTCATGGCCGCCACGCTGTTGGGCATGACCCGGAACGCGCTACAGAAGAAGCCGTTCAGCCGGTTTATCTTCAAAGCGGACCAGGACCTCTACTACCTGCACCACAAACAGATCCTCGAGGCTGATGAGCCACAGGCGTACGACCTGCGGATGGTGAAGATGGACGGAACCGCATTCTGGGTGCATCTGACGGCGACCAGCGCGCGGGATGCCAGCGGCGTGCGCGTGGGCCGGGTCGTGCTGAGCGACATCACCGCGCGCAAACGGGAGGAAGACGAAAAGGCCTAACTCGAGCGACAGTTCCGATTGTCGTCGTGGTTGACGTGGTCGCGTGGGACATCCTCCCTGCGGCAGAAGGGCGGCCCATATGATGCGTTGATGCGTCTTATTGGCGTGCTATGATGCCTGCATGGAACGGACCACCCTCACCCTTGAGCCCGATCTGGCCCGGGCATTGCGGCAACGGGCGCACGACAGCACCCGCTCGTTCAAGGACGTCGTCAACGAGACCCTTCGCGCCGGGCTGTCCGTCGCTCGACAGCCGCGCCGGCGTCGCTATCGCCTGAAGGCGCAGCACCTCGGAGGTGTACGTCCCGGCATCGACCTCGACAAGGCCCTGCAGCTCGCCGCTGCGCTCGAAGACGCCGAGATCGCCCGAAAGCTGGAGCTGCGCAAGTGATCCTGATCGATGCGAATCTCCTGATCTACGCCATTGATGCGGACTCGCATCACCACGGCGTGGCGAAGGCCTGGTTGGAAGAGACGCTGTCGGGCACCGATCGGGTGGGGCTCGCGTGGATCGTGCTGCTGGCGTTTCTCCGCATCACCACGCGGGAGGGCATTTTGGCCCGCACGCTGACGCTGGCAGCCGCGATCGGGTATGTGGACTCGTGGCTGGCGCAGCCGAACGTCGAACTGGTGACGCCTGGCCCGCACTTCTGGCCGCTGTTCCGCGGGCTGATCCTGGCCTCGGGCACCGCGGGCAACCTCACCTCGGACGCGCATCTGGCCGCGATGGCGATCGAACGTGGCGCGACCGTGTGCTCCACCGACAACGACTACGGACGCTTCCCTGGACTGCTGTACACCAATCCACTCACCGGGCCGTGAACGTTCCGGACGCGGCCGCAGGCGGCCCACGTCATGGGCGTTGTCCGCAGCCGTCGTGCCTGTTTCACGCTTCCCGCAAGCTCCCGGACGGTCAATAAGTCGCTTACGATGTAAGCTTCGTGATATCCTGTGCACGGTCACTCTGACGTGGGGAGGAACGTGATGGCAGCGGCGACGCTCACCGAAAAGGGTCAAGTCATCATTCCGGCTGAGATCCGGGCGCGCTACGAATTGACGCCCGGTACCCAGGTGGAGTTTGTCGATGAAGGCGGCGCCATCCGGCTGGTGATCCGGCGGCGGGTGGTCCCCTCCGAACCGGCGGCCGGGTTCGGCATGGTCAAGGTCGAGCCGAGAGCTCCCGGTCGCGAACCGCGCCGGCTGTCAACGTTCGATCCGGCTGTCCTGCTCGGCAGTAGTCGGAGCAAGGCATGATCGCCGTCGACACGAACGTCCTCGCTCGCTTCTACTGCGACGATCCAGACGACCCCGAGGCGGCGCGCCAGCGGCCGCTGGCGCGTCGCGTGATGCTCGAATCCCCGGCGGTGTTCGTGCCTCTGACGGTCGTGCTCGAGTTCGAGTGGGTGATGCGCGGGTTCTACCAGACCGGTTCATCGTCCTTCTGCCGAGTGGTCGAGCATCTGCTGGGCATGCCGCACGTCACGGTTGAACGCTGGGAAGCCGTGAAAGACGCGTTGGATCTGCACCGCCGCGGGCTCGACTTCGCCGATGCGCTGCACTGGACCTGTAGTGGCGCCTGCACACGCTTCGTGAGCTTCGACGACCGCAGGTTCGTACGCCGTGCCCGCCGCCTGGGCCTGACTCCGGAGGTGGCATTGCCCCGCGAGCGATAGTCTCAATTCGCACAGCACTAATGATATAGTTTGTTCATCATATGTAGGCTGCTCAGATGACAAACACTGAACGAACTATCATACGAGGAACTCTGGGGCGGGAAGAAGCACGATTCCTGACACAGGCCGGCCGTTTGCCAAGCTTCTCACTAGCGGATGGCCGCAGGCTGCTCGACGCGCATCGCGTGGATCAGGTTCGGCAATTCGTCGATCGCCTCCAGCGTAAAGGCTGGGTCCAGCGGATCAAGCCCGGTCGGTTCGCGGCCATTCCGTTGTCGTCTTCATCCAGGAATCCTCAGATCCACGAGTTCCTTGTCGCGATGGAATTGGTGACTCCTGCCGCCATCGCGTACTTCTCTGCGATGAGCCACCACGGCTTTACCGACCAGCTGCCTCGCACCGTGTTTGTCGCGACCGATCACCGGACCGCTCGGCCGGAACGGCGAGCACTCGGCTTCACGTTCCGAGTCGTCTCGCTCCGGAAGCCACGATTCTTCGGCCTCGTGAAGGCGTGGATCGACGAGCGGCCCTTCTTCGTCACCGATCGGGAGAAGACGATTGTCGACGCACTCGACTTGCCCAGAAATGTTGGCGGGCTCGGCATTGTGACCGAGGCTCTGCGAACGTCGTGGCATCAACTCGACGAGGCGCGCCTGCGGGAGTACGTCACACGGATTGGCAATTCGGCGGTGGCCAAACGGCTCGGGTTCCTGATGGAGACGCTGGGCGTCGGCGACGTGGAGGCGCTGCGGGAGACGGCGACACTCGCGACGGGGTACCCGTGTCTCGACCCGACGCTTCCGCCGAAGGGCATCCACAATCGACGGTGGGGACTCCTTGTCAACGTCAGGATGAACCGGTGATCACGACGGCCGAATTGCACGCGGCCGCCCAGCGTGAGGGACTGCGCTTCGACCAGGTCGAGAAGGACTACGTCATTCTATGCGTGCTGTCTGGGCTTGGAAAGGCAGGGCTTCTGAACGCGGGGTGGACGTTCAAGGGGGGAACCTGCCTGCGCCACTGCTACTACGCGGGCTACCGGTTTTCAGAGGATATCGACTTTTCGTGTCGGCCCGACGGCGATAGTCATCTCGCGGGCGCGGTGGCGCTCCTCGAAAGGACCGCCGGGCTCGTACACGATGCGACTGGCGTCGCCATTGACGTGCGGACGGCGGTGCATTCGTCCGGGCAGGAACAACTGGAGATTCCCCTCCACTATTCGCGCGGGACCGTACGCAGGCAGGCCCTGCCAGCGGTCCGGGTTCATCTCACATTCGATGAGCCGGTGCTGACGCCGCCAGAGATTCGCGCGGTGGAATCGCCGTATCCCGAGATCGATCCGTTCCGCATCATCGTGTACAGTTTGCAGGAAATCGTCGCCGAGAAACTCCGTTCGCTGCTGCAACAGCAGGACAAGTGGCCCCGCCCTCGCGACCTCTACGACCTGTGGTTCATCCTCTGTCACCGATCGGAACCCGTCGCCGGCAGGGAGTTGCGCGCTCTGTTCGAGCGGAAATGCCAGGTCAGACACATCGAGCCCGACCGGTCTCGGTTGACGTCAGAAACGCTCAGGGAGTGGAATCGTGAGGCGTGGAGCAACCAGCTCTCGCCGATGATGAGCGCCGCGCCCGACTACGAACGTGTGTGGGCGGACTGGGGCCGAGCCTGCGCGACACTGTTTTGAATGGCCTGGCCGGACACGGACGGGATTCCTGTCACAATGTCTGGAACCCCATGATTTCATTTTCGAACATCAGCAAGCAGTACGGCCGCCAGATTCTCTTTGTTGAGGCCTCGTTTCAGATCAACCCCGGCGAAAAGGTCGGCCTGGTCGGCCCGAACGGCTCCGGCAAGACGACGCTCTTTCGGATGATTGTCGGCGAAGAGGCGCCCGATGAGGGCGATCTAACGGTGCCGAAGCGGATGACGATCGGCTACTTCCGGCAGGACGTCGAGGAGATGGCCGGTCGATCCGTGCTTGACGAAACCATCGCGGGCAGCGGCCGCGCCGGCGATCTCCACCACGAACTCGAGGCGTTGCAGCACGCGATGGGCGATGCGGCGCAGGCGGACCGGATGGAAGACATCCTGTCGCGCTTCGGCGAAGTCCAGGAAGAGTACGACCACCTGGGGGGCTACGCGCTCGAGGCGCAGGCACGCGAGGTGCTTCATGGCCTGGGCTTCGAGGACGACCGCATCGACGGTGACGTCGCGGCGCTCTCCGGCGGATGGAAAATGCGCGTGGCGATGGCGCGGGTGCTGCTCGGGAACCCGGACATCCTGCTGATGGACGAGCCGACCAACCACCTGGACATCGAATCGATCATCTGGCTCGAAGCGTTCCTGAAGTCCAGGGCCGGCGCGCTGCTGATGACGTCGCACGACAGGGAATTCATGAACCGCATCGTCACGAAGATCGCGGAGATTGACGATGGGGAGATCACCGTCTACTCGGGCAACTACGACTTCTACGAGCGCGAGCGGGCCATCCGCGACGCGAACCGGGAGGCCGCGTACGCGCGCCAGCAGTCGATGCTGGCCAAGGAGCGCCGCTTCATCGAGCGGTTCTCGACGCATGCGGCCAAGGCGGCGCAGGTACAGAGCCGGGTGAAGGCCCTTGACAAGATCGAGAAGATTACGCTGCCCAAGAAGCGGAAAGTCGTGCGCTTCGACTTCCGCACACCGCCCCGCTCCGGGGAACAGGTCGTCACGCTGGAAGACGTGTCGAAGGCGTATGGCCGTCACGTGATCTACGACGGCCTCAACATGACGATTCGACGCGGTGAGCGGTGGTCGGTGATGGGCCGCAACGGCGCCGGCAAGACCACGCTCCTGAAGATGGTCGCCGGCGTGCTCGACGCGGACTCCGGCGCCGTCCGCCTGGGTGCCAGCCTGAAGATGGGCTATTTTGCGCAGGCCGCGCTCGACATCCTCGATCCGGACCTGACGATCGACGAGCAGCTGCAGAAGGACTTTCCGCAGGAGTCGATCGGCGCGCTGCGGAACCTGGCTGGCGCGTTCCAGTTCTCCGGCGATGACATCGACAAGCGGATCCGGTCGCTGTCGGGCGGGGAGAAGACCCGGCTCGTCATGGCCCGCATGCTGCTCAATCCCCCGAATTTCCTGGTCCTCGACGAGCCTACCAACCACCTGGACCTGGCGACCAAGGAGATGCTGGTAGAGGCGCTCAAGGACTTCGACGGCACGATGCTCTTCGTCTCGCACGACCGCACGTTCTTGCGGGGCCTGAGCAACCGCGTGCTCGAACTGGGCGGCGAGAGCGGTCACGACACGCACCCGCATCTCTACCCGGGTTCGTACGTCGAGTACGTGGAGCGGACGGGCCACGAAGCACCCGGCGTGCACGGGTAGAAAGAATTCCCGCGCGGCGTGCCAGACCGGGGAATAGAATGCCCGCCTGGATGATTTGACGGGGGATGAGATGAATCTACGACGGAGCGTGTGGATCCTCGCGTGTGCCCTGAGCGTCGAACTCGTGCCGGGAGCGGCCGGCGCGCAAGGGACCGCCGCCGACTATCAGCGGGCCAACGGCCTTCGCGAGCGGTACCAGGACGTCGCCGCGGGCATGCCTGATTCGGCCACCTGGATCGGCCGAACGTCCCGCTTCTGGTATCGACGGTCGGCGAAGGGGGGCTACGAGTTCGTTCTGGTCGATGCCGACACGCAGCAGAAGCGCCCGGCGTTCGACCACGAGAAGCTGGCGGCTTCGCTGTCGAAGCTGGCCGGCCGGCCGTACACGGCGCAGACACTCCCCTTCACCAGCCTCTCGTTCCGGGATGGCGAGAACGCCATCGAAGTACGTTTCGACGGATCGACGTGGACATGCAAGCTCGCCGACTATGCCTGCGCGAAAACTGATTTGACGGGCGCCTTCGAACGCCGCCAGCCTTCGCCGCCGTGCACACCGCCGCAGGCGGACGACAAGCCTCGTGTATCTCCAGACGGCAAGTGGGAGGCCTTTACCAGCAACTACAACGTTGTGATCCGGGCGCCTGGCGCAAAGACGTGGACGCTTCTCAGTACCGATGGCTCCGAAGGCAACTGCTACGAACCCGACACGATACAGTGGGCGCCGGACTCGAAGAAACTGGTCGCCATTCGGGTGATGCCGGGGTACCGCCGGATGGTGCACTACGTGGAGTCGTCGCCCGAAGACCAGCTTCAGCCGAAGCACTCATCGCGGTTCTACGCGAAGCCAGGTGACGTGCTCGATCTTGATCAGCCCGTGCTGTTCCACGTCGATCCGAAGACACAACTGATCGTCGACAACGCGCTCTTTCTCAACCCCTACGACCTCACGCGGCCGCAATGGCGGAAGGACAGCTCCGCGTTCTCGTTTGAATTCAACCAGCGTGGACATCAAGTGTACCGGGTGATCGAGGTCGACGCTGAAACGGCGAAGGCGCGCTCCGTCATCACCGAGGAGAGCCAGACGTTCTTCTGCTATTCGGGTAAGAAGTACCGCCGCGACATCGGGGACGCGGGGCACGAGATCATCTGGATGTCCGAACGGGACGGCTGGAACCATTTGTATCTGTACGACGGCATCACCGGCGCCGTGAAGAACCAGATCACGAAAGGGCCGTGGGTCGTGCGGGGCGTCTCGCGCGTCGACGAGGAGAAGCGGCAGATCTACTTCAGCGCCAGCGGTATGTATCCTGGCAAGGATCCGTACTTCGTCCATTTCTACCGAATCAACTTTGACGGCAGCGGCCTGACGGCGCTGACCGAGGCCGATGCCAATCACTCGGTGAGCTTCTCGGGCGACGCGACGTTCTACGTGGACCACTACTCGCGCGTCGATCTTCCGCCGGTGTCTGAGCTTCATCGGACCGCTGACGCATCGCTGGTCGCGGTCATCGACCGAGGTGACGCGACGGCGCTGGTGAAGGCCGGCTGGCGAGCCCCAGAGGTGTTCACGGGCGTCGCGCGCGATGGCAAGACGGATATCTGGGGCGTCATCTACCGGCCAACCACCTTCGATCCAAAGAAGAAGTATCCCGTCATCGAGAACATCTACGCCGGGCCGCAGGGCTCGTTCGTTCCCAAGTCGTTCGCCGCGTTCAACGCCATGCAGGCTCAGGCCGAGCTCGGCTTCATCGTCGTTCAGATCGACGGCATGGGCACATCGAACCGGTCAAAGGCGTTTCACGACGTGGCCTGGAAGAACCTCGGGGATGCGGGCTTCCCTGATCGCATCCTCTGGCACAAGGCCGTCGCCGCGAAGTACGCTTCGTACGACATCACCCGGGTGGGCATTTACGGCTCGTCGGCTGGCGGGCAGAACTCACTCGGGGCGCTGCTCTTCCATCCAGAGTTCTATAAAGCGGCGGTGTCGGCTGCCGGGTGCCACGACAATCGAATGGACAAGATCTGGTGGAACGAACAGTGGATGGGTTGGCCAATCGGCCCGGAGTACGGCGCCTCCTCGAACGTGGATAACGCGTACCGACTCCAGGGCGATGTCCTGCTGGTTGTCGGCGAAATGGACACCAACGTCGATCCATCGTCTACCATGCAGGTGGTCAATCAGCTTATCAAGCACAACAAGCCGTTCGATCTGCTCGTCATCCCCGGCGCGGGCCACGGGCCTGGAGGCGCCTACGGCGAGCACAAGCGCTACGATTTCTTCGTGCAGCATCTGCTGGGCGTCGTTCCGCCCGCGTGGCCGCTGACCGAGGCACCGAAGGCGCCGGCGAGCGGGAGAAGGGATTAGGGGCAATGCCATTTGCTTTTATCTGTGATGCCGTCCGGACGCCGATCGGCTCTTACGGGGGCGCCCTCGCGCAGATCCGCACTGACGATCTGGCGGCGATTCCGATTCGCGCGTTGATTCAGCGGCATCCCGACCTGGATGTCGCGCGGATCGACGATGTGATCCTCGGGTGCGCGAACCAGGCCGGGGAGGACAACCGCAATGTGGCGCGGATGGCGTTGCTGCTGGCGGGACTGCCGGCCGGCGTCCCAGGCGCGACGGTCAACAGGCTGTGCGGATCGGGCATGGACGCCATCGGAGTCGCGGCCAGGGCCATCATCGCGGGTGAACAAGACCTGATCGTCGCAGGTGGGGTGGAATCAATGTCGCGTGCGCCCTTTGCGATGGCCAAGGCCACGACGCCTTTCAGCCGGAAGGCCGAGATCTTCGACACCACGATTGGCTGGCGATTCGTCAACGAGTTGATGCACAAGCAGTACGGCACCGAGTCGATGCCCGAGACGGCCGAAAACGTGGCTGCCGAGTTTCACATTTCGCGCGAGGACCAGGACCGGTTCGCGGCGTGGAGCCAGTCCAAGACGGCCGCCGCGCAGGAAAAGGGACTCTTTCGCGACGAACTCACGCCGGTGGTCGTCGCGCGTCACAAACAGGATCCGCTGACGGTCGATCGGGATGAGCATCCCCGCCCGGGCACGACGTTCGAGAAGCTGAGTAAGCTCCCCGCGCTCTTCCGCAAGGATGGCGCCGTCACCGCGGGCAACTCGTCCGGTATCAACGACGGCGCATGCGCGATGCTTGTGGCCTCAGAGAGCGCGGCGCGGGCTCAGGGTCTTACGCCTCGAGCTCGCGTCATCGGGACTGCCACCGCCGGTGTGGCCCCGCGCCTGATGGGCATCGGGCCCGTCCCCGCTACCAGAACGCTTCTCACAAGAACGGGGCTGACGCTGGCACAGATGGACGTGATCGAGCTCAACGAGGCGTTCGCCGCCCAGGCGTTGGCGGTGACGCGCGAACTCGGGCTCGCAGACGAAGACGCGCGCGTCAATCCCAACGGAGGGGCGATTGCCATCGGTCATCCGCTTGGCATGAGCGGGGCGCGACTGGTCACGACGGCCCTGTACCAGCTGCAGCGCACCGGCGGCCGCTATGCACTGTGCAGCATGTGCATCGGCGTCGGCCAGGGCATCGCGATGATCATCGAGCGGGTGTGAGGGGTTGCTGGTGGCCGAGACGCGCCGGCGGGACAGCGGTTCCTCCGCGTCCCCTACTCCGCCAGCCGCTCCACCTTCGCCCCGAGCGCCTTCAGGTGTTCCACGACCGACGAGTAGCCGCGCTCGACGGTTTCAAGGGGTCTGACGCGGCTCTCACCATCAGCTGCCAGCGCGGCCGCGATCAACGCCATGCCAGAACGCAGATCACGCCCGTCGAGCTGTCGACCTCGCAGCCGGGTCGGTCCGGTGACGATGATGCGATGGGGATCGCAGAGGAAGAAGTCGGCTCCCATCCCGCTCAATTGCTCGAGCGCGAAGAGGCGCAATTCGTACATCCAATCGTGGATGAGCGTCCGTCCCTTCGCCTGGGTGGCCAGGACGGCAAGGAGGCTGACAAAGTCGCTGGGAAAGCCCGGCCAGAGTCCTGTCGTCAGCCGGCCAAGGCCGACCGGGGTCGATGGCAGGATGTGCAGCACGTCGCTGTCGAGCCGGCACTGCACCTGCATCCGCTCCAGCACGGACGTGACGGGCTCAAGATCGTCTGGCGTGGCCCCGGTAATCTCGGCTGCCCCGCCTGTGACAGCTGTCACCACGGCCCAACTCCCGGCCTCGAGGTAGTCGCCGCTGAGCTGATGCGCAGCGCCTCCAAGCCGCATACCGCCCTCGACGCTGATCGTTGACGTGCCGGCTCCATCGATGCCAGCGCCCAATTTCTGAAGGAAGCGGCACAACTCGACCACGTGCGGTTCGCAGGCCGCGTGCCGCAGTTGGGTGCGACCCGGGGCCGCCGCCGCCGCGAGCAGGGCCGTTTCGGTACCCGTCACCGAGGCTTCTTCGAGATACAGCGAGGCCGGTTTCAGACCGTTCGGCGCCTCGAGCGCATTCCCCGGAACGTCCACCACGTGCGCGCCCATCGCTGTCAGGGCCTGCAGGTGCGTGGACAACGTGCGGCGACTGGGGAAATCGCCGCCCGGATCCGCCAGTCGAGCCGAACCGCGCCGGGCCAGCAACGGCCCGAGCAGCAGCACAGATCCGCGGAGCCGCCCCACCAGATCCGCACCGGGCGCATCCTTGCTGACATTCCGGCACCGCACCCGCAGAGTCGACGTGCCGATACCGTTGACCTCGGCGCCGAGGTCAACGAGGAGGGCCGCCATGACCTCGACGTCGCGAATGCGGGGCATGTTGGTGAGCAGGCACTCCTGCTCGGTCAGCAGGCATGCCGCCAGCAGCGGCAACGCGGCGTTCTTGTTGCCCTCGACCGTGACCCGACCTTCGAGACGATGACCCCCTTCAACAAGCAACGTGGACACGGCGTGCACCTTCCTGACTACGCATCTTGCATGCGGTCATGCTGTCGAGCGGCTCGCAACGAGCCGTCACTGAAAATCGCCCAGATACCGAATCTCTTCCCGCAGTTGGACGCCGAACCGCGCAAAGACGGCGCGGCGGCACATCTCGATTAGCTGCCGAACATCGGCGGCAGTCGCTCCACGTTGATTGACGATGAAGTTCGCGTGCACTGGAGAGACGCAGGCGCCGCCAACCGTCCTGCCCTTGAGTCCCGCTCGATCGATCAGGGCTCCAGCCGACCACGGCATCTCTCCGGGAATGTCGTCGCGCGCCGGATCCGGGTTCTGGAACACGCATCCGGCGCTCCTCATGTGGAGCGGCTGCGTCTGCTTCCGGTGCAGGAGTGACTGCCGGGCCGCCGTGCGAAGAGCGGACGGATCGCGGTCGGGCACAACGCGAACCGCAGCTCCGAGCAGAATCTCGCCGGAGGTCTGAAGGCGACTGGTGCCGTACCCGAACATCATGTCGCCCGGTGCCACATCCGTCACCGACCCACCGAGTCCCAGCACCGACACCGAGCACACCGATTCGCTGATCACGCGGCCCGCATAGTGGGCATTTCCCCAGATGGCGCCCCCGATCGTGCCGGGCAGGCCGGCCCACGACTCGAGGCCGCCGAGGCCGCGGGCGATCGTCCATCTGACCAAGCCATTGCTCGTCACGCCGGCATCGGCCGACACGCGGCCGTCTCCAACCCGTTCGATTCGCGCAGTCCTTACGCGAATGACCAGTCCTCGAATTCCCCGGTCGGCAACCAGGATATTCGAGCCGCCCCCGACCAGCGTCACGGGCACCCCGTCTTCGCGAGCGATCGTCACGGCCAACAGGAGTTCCTCTGTCGTCTGCGCGTCGAACAGATAATCTGCCGGCCCGCCGATGCCGAAGCTGGTCAGCGCCGCGAGCATGACGTTGGCACGCACCCGGTCGGCACCTGTCGCTACGCGCAATCGATCGAGGCTTATGGTCATGGGCAAAGAGACATTTGGCCACGATTCCGCGCAAGGCGTCAACGCGCGATCGGGTTGACACCTTTCCGGATGCCCGACCACAATACGTGAATGGCTGTACAGAGAATTGCGAAGGAAGAACTCAAACAGGAAATCGAAGCGGCCGACGAGTCGGCCCGGCCCCTGCTGGTCGACGCGCGCCTGAAGTACCCGTTCGAGCACAGCACGGTGCGGCTGCCTGGCGCGGTTCGGTTCGCGCCTTCCGGCGACCGGCCGCCTGCGCTGCCGAACAATCGGAGTCTGGTGGTGTACGATTCCGACCCCGGCGAGGTCACGGCTGTCAGCGTCGCGGCGATCCTCATCAAAGCGGGGCATCGGGTCCGCGTGCTGACAGGCGGACTGGCCGAGTGGACGGGAGCCAATCTCCCGACGGAGTCGAAAGCGGCCATCCGTCCGGCACCGCCACCCGCGCCGACTCGTGCGCCAGCGGCTCCACCCGCCCCGGCGGCGAAGTCATAGCAAGGACGGACGCCATTCCGGTGCGCGCCAGACTCCTCCCCTTCCTGCTCGCCGCGACGGCGCTGGCCCCGGGGCCACAGGTCGGACCATCGGCCGACGGACTCGCCGCGGCGTTGCAGACCAAATACGCCGCGGTGACGGACTTCTCGGCGGACTTCGTCCACACCTACCGCGGGGGCCTGCTGAAGAAGGAGGCGGTCGAACGTGGGACGGTGCTTATCAAGAAGCCCGGCCGCATGCGCTGGACGTATGTCAGTCCCGAACGCAAGGTGTTCGTGGCTGATGGGCGCCGCATCTACTCGTACATTCCCGAGGACCGGCAGGTCATCATCAGCGACGTTCCATCGGCGGATGATGCGACGACGCCGGCGCTCTTCCTTACCGGCAAAGGACACTTGACACGCGATTTCGTGGTCTCGATTCCCGCTGTCGCCGACCCGACGCCCAACACGCACACGCTGAAGTTCACGCCACGGCGACAGGAGGCGGAGTACGACTGGATGATCCTCGTGGTCGATCGAGCCACGCTTCAGATCCGGACGCTGATCACCGTCGACTCGCAGGGCGGTCAGTCGACGTTCGTCTTTTCGAACATCCGTCAGAACGCCGGGATTCCCGACTCGCGGTTCCAGTTCACCGTCCCACGCGGCGTCGACGTCATCAACCGGACTCCCTGACGGCGGCCGATCGTCCTGGTGACCACCGTGACTCGCACGATGTAGGGGCACGGCATGCCGTGCCCCTACGTCAGCGCCGCCAGCAGCTTCGCGTGGATGCCGCCGAATCCCCCGTTCGACATGATGACCACGAGGTCGCCTGGGCGGGACTCGTGTGCGAGCGCGCTGACAATTCCGTCGACGGTCGGAATGCAGCGCGCCTGTTGCCCGGCCGAATGGAGATCGGCGATGAGTGCGTCGGTCGATAGCCGCTCTTCCGGTGGCAGACTCGATCGATACACACCGGCTATGATCGTCTCGTCTGCCGATCCGAACGATTGAGCGAATTCCCGTTGAAACACGCTCCGACACGAGGACGCCGATCGCGGCTCGAACACCGCCCAGATCCGGCTCGAGGGATGGGCCGCTCGCACGCCGTCAAGCGTCTCGCGTACCGCCGTCGGGTGGTGCGCGAAATCGTCGTACACCGTCACCCCTCGCGCCGATCCTACGACCTCCAGGCGTCGGCGGACTCCCTTGAACGTTGCCAGCCCCTCGCGCATGACTTCGGGATCGACGCCCACCTCGGCGGCCACCGCCATGGCTGCGAGGGCGTTTCTCACGTTGTACCAGCCGACCAGCGGCACCTCGAACGTCCCGACGCCGACACCATGGTGCTGCACGCGGAAACTGGTTCCGCCGTCGACCGGTTTCACGTCGTACCCGTGCCAGTCCGCGGACTCGCTGAGCCCGACCGTCTCGACGCGCGACCGGGCCAGGCTCTTCAGCGCCATCGCGTCGGCACTGTCGGCACCCAGCACGAGCAAACCCCGCCGCGGCACCAGGTTGACCAGGCGCCTGAAGGCCAGTCTGACGGCGTCGAGGTCGCTGTAAATGTCAGCATGATCGAACTCGATGTTGCCGATGATGGCGATGTCGGGGAGGTACTTGAGGAACTTCGCCGTCTTGTCGAAGAACGCGCTGTCGTACTCGTCGCCCTCGACGACGAATTCCCGTCCGCTGCCGAGCCGGTAGCTTGATCCGTCCGGCGCCAGGTTGCCGACGACGCCGCCCACCAGGACGCTCGGGTCACGACCGGCATGGATGAGCAGCCAGCCGGCCAGTGCGGTCGTGGTCGTCTTGCCGTGCGTGCCGGCCACCACAATCGGCCGCGCCCCCCAGAGAAAGTGCTCGCGCACCGCCTCGGGGAGCGAGCAATACCTGATCTTGCGGTCGAGCACTTCTTCGAGTTCGGGATTGCCCCTCGAAATGACGTTGCCGACGACGACCATGTCGAGATCACCGGTAATGTGTTCCGGTTTGTATCCAGCGAGGATTGGAATTCCCTCCCGCTCCAGAAACGTGGCCGCGAGTGTGGCCATGGCAGTGCCGCAGATCCCAACCAGATGTATTCGCCTCATCGCGGCAACACCGCAGCATCTGTAATGATCAACGCCGGTCGCGCCCCGCCCAGCACTCTGGCGTGCACACCCAGCGGGAGCGTGAGGGCCGGGCGAAGCGTATGGCCGGACGCCAGCCCGACGAGCACGGGACCCGCAACATCCCGCACGCACCTGGCGATCGCGTCTCTCGCCACGAGCGACCCATCCGGCTCGTCGCAACCCGCCATCTCACCGAAGACGAGAGCCGCCGCCCGCGACAACACCCCGGCCTGGCTCAACTGGGTCAGCAGGCGATCGACTCGATACGGACGCTCGTTCACGTCTTCAAGAAAGAGCACACATCGGTCGGGAGGATCAAAGGCGAAGGGCGTGCCGAGCGTGGCCGCCAGTTGCGTGAGATTGCCTCCCACCAGGACGCCTTCGGCTTCTCCGGCCCGCATCGAGTCGAGGCCGGGCGATGTGAGTTCGCCGAGCGGTTCCGCCTCGCATATCGTCCGCAGAAACGACGGCAGGTCGTACCCCTCCGCGCCTCGCGCGAACCGGCCAGTCACGGTCGGACCGTGCACGGCCGTCATTCCGCAATGCGTCGTGAGGTAGCTCAGCAGTGCCGAAATATCGCTGTAACCGACGAGCACCTTGGGAGAACCTCGCAGCATGTCGCGGGAGAGGAACGGCAGAATCTGAACGCTGCCGTACCCCCCGCGTGCCGTCAGGACCGCCCGCACGCTGGGGTCGGTCCACGCGTCGATAAAGGCACGGGCCCGCGTCTCGGCGCTCCCGGCCAGGTAGGCGTCACGCTCAAACACCCGGTCATCGTAGACAGGCTCGAAGCCAATCCGTCGCACCTCGGCGAGTCCGTCCTCGAACTCCTCGCGCGAAAAGGGACTGGCGGGCGCCAGGACGGCAACACGGTCGCCGCGCTTGAGCGCTGGTGGTTTGATCGTCTTCATGCAAACGCTCTCATCTCGCTGGCAAGGCGCTGATGCGCTTCGCATCCGACGACCTCGCGCCAACCCGCGCTTGGCCTGCGGGCCTCATCGCCCTGTCGCGCAAATGTCGCCTTCAACCGCGCGTGCCTCGCCACAGAGGCTTCCACCTGCCCATGCGGGAGCGTCCCGTCTTCGAGGGCGTGAACCAGGGCTTCGAGCGCGGCGGCCTGCTGTTCCGGATTCGGATCACACAGCAGGATCCCGTCGTGGCCGGCCGCCACCGCCTTGACCGCGGCGACCGTTGCTGAGAATCTCGCGGAGCAGGCCTTCATCCCCAGGTCGTCCGTGAGAATCAGGTTTTCAAAACCGAGCCGGGTTCGGAGTTCCGTCGTCACCACCCGTCTCGACAGGCTCGCTGGAACGTCCTCGTCAAACGCCGGCACCAGCAGGTGCGCGACCATGATCGCAGCGACTCCGGCGCTGATGGCCGCGCGGAACGGTACGAAGTCGATCTGTTCGAATCGGTCCGGCGGATGGTCGACGACTGGCAGGTCGTGGTGCGAATCGACCGACGTATCGCCATGACCGGGGAAGTGTTTGGCGCAGCCAGCCACACCTTCCCCCTGCAGCGCCTCGATGATCGCGACGCCGAGTGTGGCCACCACGTCGGGGACGCCCGAAAGCGCCCGATCCCCTATGGCGGGGTTTCTCTCTCGCGTGAGCACATCGACGACGGGAGCGAAATCGAGCGAGACGCCGACCGCGCGCATCTCTCGCGCCAGCGCCTGGCCGAAGCGCCGCGCCAGATCGGCGCTGCCGGATCGCCCGAGCGTGGCCATTGGCGGCCACTCGGTGAACGGCCGCCTCATCCGAGCGACGCGGCCCCCCTCCTGATCGACCGCCACCCACAGAGGCGTGTCCGGCACCAGCCGCGCGGCGTCAAACGCGAGTTCGGCCACCTGTTCCGGGCCCTCGACGTTTCTCGCGAACAGGACAACGCCACCGATGGCGAATTCGCGCGCAAGCGATCGCAACTCGACCGGGATGGTGGTGCCCGCGAAACCAAGGAACGCGAGCTGCCCAATCTGGCGACGGAGTCCTGAAGGCGACATCGAATCCCATTATAATGGCCGCGTGCGTCTCACATCCTCCGCTCCGACGCGAATTGACCTGGCCGGCGGCACGATCGACATCTGGCCGTTGTATCTATTTCACCCCGGCGCGGTGACGCTGAATGCCGCGATCAGCCTGCGGGCGCAGGCGATGGTTGAGGCGAGAGACGACGGGCGCGTCGCGATCCACTCGACCGACACGGGCCGCGTCACGAACGTGGCGCGCTGGTCTGAACTTGGCAAACCAGGCGAACTCGATCTGCTGGGCCGGCTGCTCCACTTCTTCCAGGCCGACAACCTCACGTTGACTACCACCGCCAAGTCGCCGGCCGGCGCCGGCATCGCCGGATCGTCGGCGCTGAATGTGGCCGTCTGCGGCCTGATGGCCCGGTGGAAGGGTGTGACCTACGAGCCCGAGGCACTGCTCAGCATCGCGCAGAACATCGAGGCCCAGGCCATCGCATGTCCAACCGGCGCTCAGGATTACCGGCCCGCCATGTATGGCGGCGTTGCCGCCGTGGAGCTTGGTGTCGAAGGTGTGCACCGGGTCGGGTTGAGCGTGGATCCGGCCGAGCTGGAACGCCGCATCGTGCTCGCGTACACGGGTGCGCCGCGCAACTCTGGCACCAACAACTGGGAGATGACCAAACGGCATCTGGACGGCGATCGCGAGGTGATCGACTGCTTCGATCGCATCCGCGACACCGCAGTGCGGATGCGGGCGGCACTCGAGCGCGAGGACTGGCCCGAGGTCGGGCGGGCCATCGCGCAGGAATGGGACAACCGCAAGCGCCTCGCGCCGGGCGTGACCACTCCCCAGATTGACGACCTGATGGCCGCAGCTGGGCGGGCGGGCGCGGCCGCCGCGAAGGTCTGCGGCGCCGGCGGAGGCGGATGCCTGTTCTGCTTCGCGGAGCCCGACGCCACCGACCGCGTGCGAGCCGCTCTCTCGGCAGGCGGCGCGCGGATCCTCGACTACCACATTGAAACGGATGGGCTGCTGATCCAGTGACCCGATCGCCGGGTCTGGCCGCTTCCGCCTAACGCTTTCTCGACTGGCCGGCTTGCATCATCTTCCTTGCCAGCGCCTTCACCGGTTCCGCGATATTGCGATCGGCGGCCAGCGCCTTCACATCCTTCTCGAGTAGCCGGTTGACCATTCCCATCGACAGGGCAATCGGCGTCTTTGGATTGGACGTCAGCGCTCGGACGATCACGTAGTTCTTTATCCACGCGCGCGTCGTGCCGATCACCCGCAGGACGTCCTCCGACATGCTGGCCATCCTGGCGTAGGTCTCCACTTCCTGCTCGGTGAGGCGGGGGCTGGCGAGCACGGCAATCGACACGAGCTTGTTGGAATCGCGGATGAGCAGCGATCGCGCCTCCCGGTTGCCGCGCATCGCGGCCTTCATCTTCTCCGTGACCGACATCGCGGACAGCCGCTGTATCGTCGAGAGCCGTTGTGCGCCCTCGCCGGTTGCGGCTTCATTTCGCTCGTCGAGAACGGGGTCTTCCTGCGGTTCGTCCCGAGCCTCAACCGCAAACAGTTCAGGCTCTTCTCGCTCATCGAGAGCCGCGTCTTTCTCCAGCTCGTACCGATCCTCAGCCGCAAATAGCTCAGGATCTTCGACGCCGCTTGCTGACTCATCCGGAACGATGCCGCGCCCGGCAAAGAAGTCCAGCAGGTCGTCGGGCATGTCCGGGTTGGTGAGAAACCTGGCCAGCATTGAGAGCGGGATGCGGCTGAGGGTTGTCTCGGCCGCGTGGCGAATGGCTGGGTCCGTGTCGCGCACGAGCCACGCCAGCAGCGCCAGTTGCTCCAGTGGCCGAGGCGCCAGCACTCCCTGCGCGGCCAGCATGCGGATGTCGGCGGCCACCTCGCCTCGCCGCACGCAATCGAGCAGAGGCGTCTGATAGAGCGCGTCCATCTCGCTGCGGCTAGAGAAAGCTGGCAAGCGTGTCGGGCGTAATCGTGGCGGTCACGACCTGGCCCGGCATGCCGAGGGGACGGGCCGGCCTGCCATTGATGGTCAGCGACAAGCTACCCGCATTGCCGGCTTTGAGGGTCACGCTGGCGTAGGCCTCGTAGAAGAGGCGTTCGCCGGCGCGCAGGATCCGTCCGAAGACGACGTCCTGGTCGACCTTCACCCACAGCCAGCACTCGTCCCGCGCGGCAATCGCAAGTTGAATAGGCGCGGCCGTCTTGTCAGCGCGTGGTGGCAGATCTGCCACGGGCAACGGGCTGACTGGCATCGACGCGGACGGGGCGGGCGTCGACGCGGGCTGGGCAGGTGTCGACGCTGTCGGCGTCGAGGCCGCCGGCCCGCGGCAGGCGCGCCACTCCACCACAGCAACCACTGCGAGGACGACGAGAACCGCGAGGACGACCAACTGAAGCACTGTGGTCGCCACGCGGCGGCCACTCGCAAACGCCTCGATGTCCTCAGCCTCTCGAGTAGAGGGCAGCCGCTCCTTGCCTGACTCGTCAGGAAATTCGGTGATCAGCCGCTCGATGGCCATGTCGGGATCGAGTCCGACTTCGCGGGCGTACGACCGCACGAACGCGCGCGAGAAGATGCCCCCAGGCAGCTTCGACACGTCGTTGCGCTCCATCGCCTCGAGTACGCGAGCCGAGATCTTCGTCACGCCGGCGATCTGCTGAAGCGACATGCCGCGTCGCTCCCGCGCCTGCCGGAACATCGTGCCGAAGTCGACGGGAGATTCCTCTGGCATGATTTGATCCCGAAAGTCCCTGCAGCAATTGCGGGGCGCCTTGGCGGCCCCCACTGGTAGGAAACGATATCACCGGTGTCAAACGACGGGGTGACCGGGCCCTGCCCCACGTCTGATCAAACCCACTACTTCGGCGCACGCGGCTCCCAGATTGATCAGGCCGAGCCCTGAAATGGCTCCTCGAACGTAGTCGTTGCCGGCGACGACGGCGACGGCCGGCCACGCCAGAATGAAGTAGTTGTGCTCCCAGAGCGCAGACCACGGCGCGAGCGTCAGGAGGACGCCGACGTCCAGAAAATACGCAATCACGATCACGCGAGAGACGACGCGCATGCCGGTCCTTTCGACTCGAGTCGTGTGACGCACCAGAGAGTGCGTTCGCCGCGGCGATTTGCGCCCCCGGCGTCGCGCCGCTGTCCACGGCCCACGTGAGCTTCGGGGAATGCGATGCTGGCGATCAGATTACCAGGCGGGCCGCCAGCGCCTGAAGCCGCGCTGCCACGTTCCGATAGCCTGGTTCGATCGCACTCAATTCCAGAAACACCGCCTGCGCACGCACGGGCTCTCCCGCCCGTTCGAGGGCGACACCCAGTTCATAGAGCAGCGACCGTTCCGCGCGGTCCGATGGTGCCGGAGACTCTGCGGCGCGCTCGAACCACGTGATCGCTTCGTCGACATGGCCGCGATCGGTCGCGATCCGCGCCAGCATCACCGTCGCTCGGAACCGCACGATCGGATCACGGCCGGCGCGACGCAGGCAGGCAATGGCCTGGTCGAACCGTCCCTGCCTGTAGTGTACGCTGGCTTCGTCGTACGCGCGCGTCGCGTCGGCTTCCGCCTGCCCGCGACCCGACTGTTCGCGCATCCGGCGAAACAGATCGTCAAGGTCGCCGGCCGCCGAGTCGGCCTCCTCGCGGGACGGCGTGGCCTGGCGCGCGGCGTCCTCGCCGCCTTTCCCGCCGGCGGCGTCCACGCCAGCCGATGCGTTGATCAGCGCGGTCCCGTTCATGTCCGCACCAGTCAGCGCGTCAAGCAGGTCGGCCAGCTCGATCTCAATCACGTCGTCGTCGGGCGAAGGCTCGCGCTTGGCGTCTGGCGCGAGGGGCGGTGCGGCCAGCGGATCTTCTTCCTCGATGTCGGCGCCGCAAGGGACCGGAGCATCGAGCGCGTCGAGCGGGCCGCCAGATTCAGTCGGGATCGGCTCGGCCACCGATGGGACGCCGTCGGACTCAGCGGGTGTCACCGGGATCGGCTCGCCCATCCCCGCCAGAGCCTCCTGCACCTGCTCGACGTGGCGAGCGACGTCGGGCCGAAGCCCGGCCAGCCGCCTGGCAACCGGGAGCGCGTCGGCGAAGCGCTGTCGCGCCAGGTACGCTTCCGTGAGCTCCCCTTCGATCCGGTACAGGGTGTCTTCGTAGCTCCCGTCCCGGCACAACTGCGCGAATCGCTCCAACGCCGGCACGTGACCTGGTTCGGCCGCCACGAACCGCTCGACCATCTTCAGAGCCACGTCGAACTCGCCGCGCCCGACGAGGTGCTCCAGCGCGCAGTCGATCGCGACAAAGGCGACGTCGGGCTGGTCGGCGGTCAGCGACGCACCGAGTGCCGCGACGTGGTCGACACTGGCGGGGTCGTGCTCCAGCACGTGCCTCAGCATGTCCGCAGCAGCGGGCAACATCCCGGATCGCAGATCTGTTTCGGCCAACGCCAATTCGACTCGGGAATCCCCGGACTGGAGACCGGGCGTCAGCAGGTCGCGCGCCGAAAGGTACTGCTGGCGCGCCATCAGCATCCTGGCCAACTGGAGCCTCGTGTCCAGATGGTCTGGCTCGGCATCGAGCACCTGCTCGAGCACGCGCATCCCGTCCTCGTCGCGGCCAGCCTTGATCATGGCGTGCGCGACGACCCGTCGCTCGGTCACCGACTGCGCGGATGCCATCGCTTCGTCCAGCTCGCCCTGCCGGACCAGGCCGCTGGTCACGCGTTTCTGCAGGGCCGCGTTGCCTGGATCCAGCCGCATGGCTTCGCGCCAGGCTCGCAGCGCTTCGGCGTCGCGCCCCTGCTCAACCAGCGTGTCGCCGGCCTGCCGCAGTTGGTCGGCGGCCCCTGACGGGTCGCCGATCTCGGCGAACATCCGCGAGGCGTCCAACCGGCCCACCACGTCTCCCGGATCGAGCGCCGCCAGCCGACCCGCGATACCCGCAGCGCCTGCGCGGTCGCCTGCGCTCAAGCGGCGCTGGAACAGCGTATGGAGCACGTGGCGTGCATCCGCGAACAGGCCCTGCTGGGAGGCCATCTCGGCCGTGCGCAGGAGCGCCTCCTCGTCATCGGGTGTGATCTTGACGATCTTCTTGTAGAGCGCCGCGGCCTTCGACAGGAATCCTTCGGCCGCCAGCCGATCGGCAATCCGGCTGTACTGCGCGACCGCCCGGTCGGTGCGGCCGGCCCTGATGTACAGGTCGCCCAGCAGATTGGCGGTGGCCCAGTCCTTTGGATGCGCCTCGACCACCGCGGCATATGCCTCGATCGCCGCGTCGAGCCGCCCCTGACGCAGCAGTTTCTCGGCCCTTCTGAGCGTGTCGTCGCGGTCCATCTAGTGGGACTGGTCCATGGTGGCGGGGTCCATGTTATCAAACAGACTGCGCGGACGGAATGAGCGCCGATGGGTGGATGAATATCCGTGGCGCGCGACGGCCGCCAGGTGCTGCGGCGTCGCGTAGCCTTTGTGCCGATCGTATCCGTACCGCGGGTCCGCGGCGTGCAGGTCGTTCATGAGGCCATCGCGATAGACCTTCGCGATGATGGAGGCCGCGGCAATCGAGGCCACCAGCCGGTCGCCGTGAATGACGCCGCGCTGGGCCATCTCCAGACCGGGCACGCGGAAGCCGTCCACCAGGACGACGTCGGGCTGCGGCACGAGCCCCGCGATGGCACGCCTCATCGCCTCAAACGAGGCGCGCCGAATATTCAGGCGATCGATGTCGGCAGGCCCCACTTCGCCAAGCGCCCAACCGATCGCGTCCCGCTTGACGCGGACGGCCAGCCGTTCGCGCTCGGCAGGGGGCACCAGCTTCGAATCGGCCAGATCGGCAATGTGCCGGGCGGGATCGAGCAGAACCGCGGCCGCGACGACCGGGCCTGCCAGACAGCCGCGCCCGACCTCATCGACTCCGGCCACGTGCACGAAGCCGACCCGCCTCAGCGCGTTCTCGAGAGTCCGTCTGGCCCGAGTCCGCCGCATCACCTGCTCCTGCCGATGACGATCTCAGGACGACCGCTTGGCCTCTTTCATCCGGGCAGCCTTGCCCTTCAACTGGCGGAGGAAGTACAGCTTCGACCGCCTGACCTTAGCGGAGCGGACGACGTCGACTCGGTCGATGATCGGGGAGTGGATCGGGAAGATCCGCTCGACGCCCTGGCTGAACGACACCTTGCGCACCGTGAAGGTCGCACGTGTGCCGCCGCGATGTTGCCCAATCACGAGCCCCTCGAAGATCTGGATACGTTCCTTGTCGCCTTCACGCACCTTGACGTGCACGCGCACCGTATCGCCGGTCCGCAGCTTCGGCCGCTCCACCAGCTGCTTCTGTTCCACCGTTTCAATCGCGCCCATACTCGGCTCCTCTCTCTTCCATCAACGCGCGCAGCATCTCGCGCTCTTCGCTGTCCAACTCGGCGCCCGCCAGCAGCTCTGGCCGCGACACCAGCGTCCGTCGCAGCGCCTCGCGCTTGCGCCAACGCTTGATCTCGGCATGATGACCCGACATCAGCACGTCGGGCACCGCCATCCCTCGACACTCCGCCGGCCGCGTAAACACGGGAAAATCCAGCAGTCCCCGCGTAAACGAATCGGCCTCGACAGACTCCTCGTCGCCCACCGCACCCGGCAGCAGCCGCACCACCGCATCGACGATCACCAGGGCGGGCAGTTCGCCACCCGAGAGCACGTAATCGCCGATCGACAACTCCTCGGTGGCCAGGCCCTCGCGCACCCGATCGTCGACGCCCTCGTACCTCCCGCACAACAGCACCACGTGGCGCATCCCCGCCAGCCTCGCCGCCTCGGCCTGGGTGAACGTCTTCCCCTGGGGCGAGGTCAGAATCACCGCGTCGGGTTCGCCGCCCTGCGCCCGGATGGCGTCGACGGCGGCAAACAACGGTTCGGGCTTGAACACCATCCCCGGACCGCCGCCGTACGGCACATCGTCCACGCTCCGATGCCGATCAGTCGTGTGATCGCGCAGATCGTGCACCCGCACATCGACCAGGCCCCGCTCGATCGCGCGTCCAACGATCCCCGCACCGAGCGGCCCGTCGCACAGGCGCGGGAAGATCGTGACGAGGTCGAATCTCACGTCCGGCCGCCCCGCCGCGCCCGCCGGTGCCCGCGGACCCGGTTGAGGTCCAGCAGTCCCTCGGGCGGCGCAATCACGATCCGTCTGGCCTCAGGATCGATCTGCCTGCAGATCGCATCGACCAGCGGAACCAGTTGCTCCCCCGCCGGTCCCTCCACGGTCAGCCGGCTCGCGCCACCCGCGCCATCGACCCGAGTCACCGTGCCAACCTCGTTTCCCTCGACCGTCTCGACGCGGCATCCCACCAGATCGTGATGGTAGAAACACCCCGGTGGAAGCGCCACCATGTCGCCTGGCTCGATTCGCAATTCGTGTCCGACAAGCGTCTCCACCGCTTCGATCGAGTCGATTCCCTCGAACCCGACAATCGGACGTCCCTTGTAGAACCTCGCCGAACGAACCGTCAACGTCCGGACACCGCCGCCATCCTCCACCAGCACGTGCCCGCCCCGCCGAAACCGCTCCTCCGGGAAGTCGGTTTCAGAGAACAGGACCACCTCGCCGCGGAGGCCATGGGGACGGGCCACACGGGCGACGACGACCAGGCTGTCCCATCCGGCGGCAGCCATCCCGGCCTACCGGCGACCGTGCGGGTCGCGAAACTCCACCGAGACGCGCTGCGCGTCGCGATCGGCCGTCGCGGTCACGAGCGTGCGGATGGCGGTCGCGGTCCGGCCCTGCCGGCCGATGACGCGCCCCATGTCGCCGTCGGCCACGAACACCTCGACGACGGCGGTGCCCCGCTGGTCGGTTTCGGTGACACGCACCTGGTCAGGCTCATCGACGAGCGCCTTGAGCAGGACTTCGGCGACGTCGCGCGCGTGGCTCACAGCGCGGTCGGCGCGGCCGCGGCCTTCGCCTCGACCGGCGGCTCCTGGTACTTCTTCATCAGGCTCTTGACCGTGCTGCTTGGCTGCGCGCCGACGGTCAGCCAGTGCGTCAGCCGCTCACGATCCACCTTGAGCGTGGCGGGCTTGGTCTTGGGGTTGTAGAACCCCAGGGTCTCCACCACCCGGCCGTCGCGGGGCGAACGCGCCTCAGTGACGACCACGCGGAACGTCGGTCGTTTGTTCGAGCCAATTCTGGTCATACGAATCGCTAACATGTCTCTCCTTCACCCGGAGCCGGATCGGCCCCTCTCAGTTCACGCTCTCAGGCTTCGTCCCTTGAGCATCGCCATGGTCTGTCGCATCCGCTTGCGGTTGCCGGTGCCCCCGCCCATTCCGCCGACCGCCTTCAACATCTTCCGCATCTGGGTAAACTGGCGAAGCAGCCGGTTGACGTCCTCCACGCTGGTCCCGCTCCCCCGACTGATGCGCCGACGCCGGCTGCCGTCAATTACCTTGTAGTTCCGGCGCTCGCCTGTCGTCATCGATCCGATGATCGCCTCGACGCGATTCATTTCCTTCTCGTCGGGCTGTGCGGCCCCGAGTTGCTTCAGGTTGCCCAGGCCGGGGATCATCCCGAGCACCTGCTCGAGCGGGCCCATCTTCTTGAGCATCCGCAACTGAGCCCGGAAGTCCTCGAGCGTAAAGTCCTCGCCGCGCACCTGCTGTTCCATGCGCGCGGCATCGTCGTGGTCGATCACCGATTCGACCCGTTCGATCAGCGACAGCACATCGCCCATCCCGAGCAGCCGCGACACGAGCCGCTCGGCCTGGAACAATTCGAGATCGTCGAGCCGCTCACCCAGACCGACGAACGCGATCGGCACACCCACCACGGCCACCACCGACAGCGCCGCGCCTCCGCGAGCGTCACCGTCGAGCTTGGTCAGCACGACCCCGCTCACGCCGATCTGCCGGTTGAACTCGCCGGCGCTCTTAATCGCGTCCTGCCCGGTCATCGCGTCGGCGACATAGAGCGCGTCGGTTGGTCCGACCGCGTCCCGGATCGCCGTCAACTCCCCCATCAGCTCGTCGTCGATATGCAGCCGACCCGCAGTGTCGACGATCACGACATCAAACCCGAGATTCCGCGCCTCGGTCAGCGAGTCGGCCGCGCGCCTCACGGGATCGATTTCCCCGGCTGGGTCGTACACTCTCAACTCGGCCTGACGACCCAGCACATTCAACTGCTGGATGGCGGCCGGACGACGAACGTCGGTCGACACCAGCAACGGGTGGCGACCCTGCCTGGTCAGCCAGCGGCCCAGCTTGGCCGCCGTGGTCGTCTTGCCCGATCCCTGCAGCCCCAGCAGCAGGATGACTCTCGGCGATCCGCCCTGATCGGGGCCCAGCCCGCCTGGCCTGTCGCCAAAGAGCGCGACCAGTTCGTCGCGCACGATCTTGACGACCTGCTGTGACGGCGTGAGGCTGCGGAGCACGTCCTGCCCCACGGCCCGTACGCGGACGCGGTCGACGAAGGCCTTGACCACCTTGAAATTGACGTCGGCTTCGAGCAGTGCGATGCGGATTTCGCGCAGCGCCGTTTCGACAATGGATTCTGACAGCCGCGCTTCACCGCGCAGCGTGCGGAATACATCCTGGAGTCGATGGCTGAGAGCGTCGAGCATGCGTACAGTCGATTCGCGTGACGTCAGGTCCGACAACCCGGGCGCCGACATGGCACCCGCAGGATCGCGTAACATCCTGTGGCGCAAACCCTTATCGTAGCGTCAGTTGTCAGAAACTGTCAACGCGTCGTCGGGGGCCCGACCCCCTGTCAGACCGACGTCAGACGGTGACCCAGCTTCTCCTTCTTCGTCTTGAGATAGCGACGGGTCGAATCGGAGGCGGGGATTTCGAGCGGCAGCGTCTCGGACACCGAGAGGCCGTACCCTTCGAGTCCGACGAATTTCCGCGGATTGTTGGTCAGCAGGCGCATCGAGGTCACGCCCAGATCGCGCAAGATCTGCGCGCCGATGCCGTAGTCGCGCTGGTCAGGCATGAACCCGAGCCGTTCGTTCGCCTCGACCGTGTCAAGACCCTGGTCTTGCAGCGCGTATGCCTTGATTTTGTTGGCGAGGCCAATCCCGCGCCCTTCCTGATTCAGATACAGGAACACGCCCCGCTTTTCGGTGGAAATGCGCCGAAGGGCCTTCTCGAGCTGCTCGCCGCAGTCGCAGCGCGCGGAATGGAACACGTCACCGGTGAGGCAGCGGGAGTGCACGCGCACGAGCACGTCATGGCCATCGCCAAGGTCTCCCAGCACCAGGGCGACGTGCGTTTCCTTGTCGAGCACACTCTCGTACGCAAACACCCGGAACTGACCGTAGCGGGTCGGCAGGTCGGCATCGGCCACCTTCCTGACCAAGCGTTCGGTCCGCATGCGGTACTTGATCAGATCGGCGATCGTAATCATCAGCAGCCCGTGCCGCCGGGCGAACCGGGTCAGCTGCGTCACTCGCGCCATCGATCCGTCGGCGTTCATGATCTCGCAGATGACACCGGCCGGGTAGAGCCCGGCGATGCGAGCCAGATCGCCCGCCGCCTCGGTCTGCCCCGCGCGTACCAGGACGCCGCCGTCGCGCGCCCGAAGCGGAAACATGTGGCCCGGCCGCGCCAGGTCCGCGGGCACCGTCGACGGGTCGATCGCGGCCATCACGGTGTTCGCCCGGTCAGCGGCGGAAATCCCCGTACTTGTCCGGTGACGCGCCTCGATGGTGACGCAAAAGGCCGTATTGAACAGGGCCGTGTTCTGCGTGACCATCAACGGAATCTCGAGTTCGTCGAGACGTTGCCCGGTCATGGACATGCAGATCAGTCCGCGCCCGTGCGTCGCCATGAAGTTGATCAGATCGGGCGTGACGGCCGACGCGGCAATCGTCAAGTCGCCTTCGTTTTCGCGGTCCTTGTCATCGACCACGATGATCATCTGGCCGGCGCGGATGGCGGCAACCGCCTCTTCAATCGGCGCGAACGGACCGAGCGGCGCCCGGCGCCCTGGTCGCTGTCGATTGGCCCGCCCCGGTTGTGTCTTCATAACGGCATCGGCGGCAGCGCCACGGCGTCTGACCAGGCGCCTGACAGTTGGGCCACCCGAACGACATACTTGCCGATCACGTCGACCTCGAGATTCACGCGGTCGCCCGGGTGAAGCGCTCGAAGGTTCGTGTGTTCCCACGTGAATGGAATGATCTGCACCGTGAAGTCGTGCTCCTCCAAGCTGGCCACCGTCAGGCTGATGCCGTCAACCGCCACGGACCCTTTCGGAATGAAGTACGGACTGAACGCGGCATCGAAAGCGACCCGAATCCAGAAGAACTCGCCATCGGGCGTCACCTCCGTCAGCACGCCGGTCGCATCCACGTGGCCCAGGACGAAATGTCCGCCCATGTGGCCGTCCGGGCGCATGGGCCGCGCCAGATTGACGAGCGTGCCCGGCCTGCAGGCGCCGAGCGTCGTCACGCGCGCGGTCTCCGGACCGATCTCGGTCGACACGCGGCGTCCGAATCGGCTGGTCACCGTCAGGCACACCCCATTGACGGCGACACTGTCGCCCGCTTTGAGGTCGGCCGCGAGATCGGAATCGACGACGAGCCGAAATCCGCTCTCGATCGGCTCGAGCGCGGCGACCACGCCGACCTGTTCAATCAAACCTGTGAACATCGCCCTCCATGATGACATCAGCGCCGCACGGTCGCACGCGGAGATTGAATAACGATGAGATCGAGAGCCGCGACCAGCCCACCCATGGTAGTCCGGACGGCCCCAGCGCGCTAGGGGTCACCACGACCCGCACGGCATCGACCACGTCGTCGGCGAGGGCGGCTTCGTGCAGTGTTGTTCCCCCCTCAACGAGCAGGGACTGGACGCTGAACGGCAGCAGAGCGGCGACGGCTGCCCCGATCGAGGCCGTCTGCACGCGAACCAGTGTGGCGCCCGCGCGTTCCAGATCCCGCACTCGCGATGATCGGGCGTCGGCCATCGCAGTGGTGGTGACGATCAAGACGGGTCCTGACGACAGCGTGCCGAACAGCCGCGCCGTCACGGGCGTCCGGAGCCGCCGGTCGAAGACGACCCGCGTCAGCGGCCGGCCACGATACACGTCGCGGGCCGTCAGCAGCGGATCGTCCGCCAGCACGGTTCCAGAACCAACGCCGACTGCGTCCACTTCCGCTCGCAGCAGCTGGCTGCGGCGGTCGGCGGCCGCACCCGTCATGTGCGTGCGCGCGCCCGGGCCGGAAGCCACCCGGCCATCCAGGCTCGTGGCGATCTTCGCCGTCACAAACGGGCGCTGCCGCAGCATTGCGCAGAAGAACGGCTGATTCAGCCGCACGGCCTGATCGCGGCCGACGCCGGTGTGCACCTGTACGCCGCGCTCCTGCAGCCGTCGTCTTCCGCCGCCAGCCACCTGCGGATTCGGATCGTCGACCGCGATGACGACGCGCGCGATCCCGGCCTCGAGAATCGCATCGACGCACGGGGGCGTCCTGCCGGTGTGGCAACACGGCTCCAGCGTGCAGTAGAGCGTCGCTCCCCGCGCGGCCTTTCCCGCCGCGCGGAGCGCGTGCACTTCTGCGTGCGGCTCGCCCGCCCGAGCGTGGCATCCAGCCCCGACCACCACCCCATCATGGGACACGACGACCGCGCCAACCAGCGGATTCGGCGTCGTGCACCCCCGGGCACGTGCGGCCAGTGTCAGGGCGCGGTCCATGTACTCCGCGTCGCGTGGCCTCACGGCTACCAACTCTCGCTGAACAACGCGTCGACGTACTCCCGTGCCGAAAACGGCACCAGGTCGCCGATGCCTTCGCCGACGCCAATGTACCGAATGGGCAGCTTCAGGTCGTGCGCGATGCCGACCGCGACGCCGCCTCGCGCCGTTCCGTCGAGCTTGGCCAGCACGATGCCGCTGACGCCGGCGGCGGCCATGAACTCGCGGGCCTGTACGAGCCCGTTCTGGCCCACCGTCGCGTCGAGGACGAGCAGCACCTCGTGGGGGGCTCCCTCGACCTCGCGCGCAGCAATACGACGGATCTTTTCCAACTCCTGCATGAGGTTGGCCCTGGTGTGGAGCCTCCCGGCCGTATCGACAATGATCGGATTCCGGTGCCTCGCCTTGCCGGCCGCGAGCGCGTCGAACACGACCGAGGCCGGGTCCGCCCCCTCCCTGGCCCGCACGACATCGACGCCGGCGCGGGCCGCCCAGATTTCCAGCTGCTCGACCGCCGCCGCGCGAAACGTATCGGCTGCGCACACCAGAGGATCGGCGCCTTGCGTCTTGTACAGGCTGGCCAGTTTGGCGACCGTCGTCGTCTTGCCCGTACCGTTCACGCCCACCATCAGGATGACCGTCGGCGTCCCGGATCTGGCGGCAGCGGCATCGGCGCCGGAAAGAATGGCAAGCAGTTCGTTCTTGACCAGGGTCTGGAGTGATTCGCCGTGTCGAGCGCGGGCGGTGACGGCGCCGACGATCCGCGCGGCCGCGGCCGCGCCGACATCGGCCCCGATCAGGACCTCCTCGAGCGCTTCGGCTGTCTCGGCATCCACCGGCGCAAAGCGTCGCTCGGGAGCATCTGCCCGGGTGGCGATTTCGTCGAAACGTCCGAGAAGCTGTTGCGCCGTGCGGCGCAGGCCGTCACGGACGCGGCTGAGAAATCCCATCCGCGCATTCTATCATTCGGTTTCGACCTCGATTCGCTGCGGACGGAGCATCAGACCGGCGACCGCGTGGTCCGGCGTCGTGCGCCCGGCCAGCAGTTCGGCCATCTGCGCAGTGATCGGCAGCTCGACGCCGCAGCGAGCGCCAAGCGCCAGAGCCGCTTCGGTGGTCTTCACGCCTTCGGCCACCATCTTCATGCCCGCCAGGATTTCGGCGAGGCGACGCCCCTTCGCCAGTTCCATCCCGACGTGCCGATTGCGGCTGTAGGAGCCCATGCACGTCAGGACCAGATCGCCCAGCCCGGACAATCCAGCCAGCGTCTCACGCCGCCCCCCCTGAGCAATCGCCAGACGAGAGATCTCCGCCAGACCGCGTGTCATCAGCGCGGCGCTGGCATTGTGACCAAGACCCTGGCCCTCGACCACTCCGGCGGCAATCGCGATGACGTTCTTGAGGGCCCCGCCGATCTCGACGCCTGGAACATCCGGCGTCGTGTAGATCCGGAAGAACTTCCCTCGGAACTCCCGCTGCACACGCTCCGCCGCCTGCATGTCCGCACTCGCCACCGACACTGCCGTGGGCAACTCGCGCGCGACCTCGAGGGCGAAGCTGGGTCCCGAGAGCACGACAACCGGGTGGCCGACCGGCAGCTCCTGCTCGACCACCTGGGACATGCGAAGCAGCGTGCCGATTTCGAGGCCTTTCACTACGCTGACGATCACGGCGTCGGGCCTGAGCAGGCCCTTCGCGTCGACCAGGACGGCACGCAGCGCGTGTGACGGCACGGCGGCCACGACGACGCCGACCCCGTGAACCGCCTCCGCAAGCGAAAGCGTGGCGTCGATACCCGGGGGCAACGAGATGTCGGGCAGATACACCGCGTTCGAGCGTCGGACTGTCACCGCCTCCACGACATCAGGCTCAATCGACCACAGGCGAACCTGGTGCCCGATCCGTGCCAGATGGACCGCAAGCGCAGTGCCCCAACTTCCCGCTCCGAGAATGGCGACATCCGTCATGATCGGTCTCCCGACTTCGCGTCCTGCCCTTCGGCCTGACGTTCGACGCCGCCGACCAGCCGGCTGAGATTGCTACGGTGATTGAACAGCACAAGGCACCCTGCAAAGAAGGCCGCGCGCACCACCTGGACCGGCGCGCCAACGGCGTACGCGACAGGCCCGAGACAGACCGCGGCGGTCATCGATCCCAGAGAGATCGTCCGGGTGAGGCCCGCGACGATGCCAAACACTGCCGCCGCCAGCGCGGTCGCCACGGGAGCGAGCACGGCAAACGCCCCGCATGTGGCTGCGACGCCTTTTCCGCCGCGAAAGCCCAGCCACACCGGATAGATATGACCGGCAACGGCCGCCACGCCCGCAACGGCCGAGAGGCTCTGGCCAGCACCGAGGCGCTGCGCCGCCACGACGGCGGTCGCCCCCTTCGCGATGTCGAACAGCACCGTCAGCAGACCTGCCCCCGACCCAGCGACGCGGAACGCGTTGGTCGCTCCGACGTTGCCGCTGCCGACGAGCCGGAGATCACGATAGCCTTTGCGCTTCGCAAACAGGAACGCGAACGGCACCGACCCGATCAGGTAGGCAAGCGCGACGAACAGGACGGTCTCCGGCATCTGCATCTTGAGAGTTAATCACTCCGGGAGTGATGATGTCGACGTGATCACTCCGGGAGTGATTGGAGACCGGGCGTGACGACGAAGCCCGCGACGCTGTCGGCGCCGATCAACACCCGGCGGATCAGATCGAGCGCCATCTGGGCGGCGAATTGCTTCACGCGCATCCTGTCCCCTGGGAACCGGAACGCCCGCACGATGCGGGCATCCGGCGTCACGACTGCGATCACTACCGTCCCCACCGGTTTGCGATCGCTGCCTCCGGTCGGACCGGCAATCCCGGTGACGCCGACGCCGACCTCGACACGGGCCCTCTCGCCGATGCCATCCGCCATAGCCAGGGCCACTTCTTCGCTGACCGCGCCGTGCGCCTGAATCAGGGCTGCCGGCACCCCGAGCCACGAGGTCTTCGCGTCGTTGTTGTAGCACACGGCGTTCACGAGCACATAGTCTGAGCTGCCGGGCACGTCGGTCAGTCGCGAGGAGATCAGTCCTCCCGTACAGGATTCTGCTACCGCGATCCGCCAGCCCCTCTGGCGCAGCGCCTCGCCGACCACCTGTTCGAGCGTCCTGTTATCGGCGCTGAAGACATCGGCACCCGCGATCGCCGCGATCTGCCCGGCGGCCTCGTCGAGCCTCTCGCGGCCGATGGCTTCCGTGGCGGCGCGCACCGACAGGTGCAGTTCGATTTGCGCCTGCGCGGTCAGCACCGTGGTCTCGATGGGCAGCGCCTCGCTCGCCCAGCGGGAGTATGTCGGGAAGACCAGTTCCTCGACCTCCGACTCGGTGCGGCCGCACATCTTCAGAACCTTCCGGCACAGCTTCCAGCCGCCGGTCCGCGGCGCGAGCCGCTCCTCGGCCACCCGCGCGAACATCGGCTCGAGCTCAGCGGGAGGTCCCGGCAGCAGAATCAGGATTCGTCCATCGCGTTCGATCCAGAGTCCCGGGGCCGTCCCGTTCGCATTGGGCAGCACCTCTGCCCCGACGGGCACGAGGGCCTGCCGTTGATTGATCTCAGGCATGCGCGCGCCGCGCGCCGCGAAGCGCTGGCGGATACGATCGAGCACCGCCTCGTCTTCGACCAGCGTCATGTCCAGCAGTCGGGCTGCCGCATCGCGCGTCAGGTCGTCGTCTGTCGGCCCGAGTCCGCCGCACATCACGACGAGGCCGACCCGATCCAGAGCCCCGCGCAGCGCAGCGGCCACGTCGTCGATCCGGTCACCGACCACCGTCTTGGCGCGCACCTCGATGCCCAGCTGGTTGAGACGTTCGGTGATGAAGAGGGAGTTCGTATCGAGGCGCGGGGGCACCAGCAATTCGGATCCGACGGCAATGATCTCCGCCCATCGGCGATCCGTCGTACGCGCGGCTCGTGTCATCGCATCCACTGGGGAAGCCACCAGACGAGGACCTGCACGACCAGGTTTGCGTACACTCCGGCCATCGCATCGTCGGCCATGATGCCGAGGCCGCCTCCAAGATGCTCGAACCGGCCGGCAGGCCACGGCTTGATGATGTCGAACACCCGGAACACCAGAAACGCGGCCAGCACCACCGGCCAGGACATCGGCAGCCACAGCAGGCTGACGAGCGTGCCGAGCACTTCGTCGATCACGACCAGACCGGGATCCTCGACGCCCAGGTGGCGCTCGACGAGCGTCGCACTCCACACGCCGATCGCAAACAGACTGAAGGCGACCGCGAGGTCGAGCCAGGGGAATCCGAGCAGCCGCAGCGGTACGATCAGGAACAACGCTGCGGCTGACCCGGCCGTACCCGGCGCGATCGGCGCGTACCCGGCATATCCGAACGTGGCCACAGTCAGGGCGATGCGGGAACCAAGGGTGTGTGGCTTCATGCGATCAGGTCAGCCGCGTCACGACGAAGCCGTGTGCTGAATCACGCGCGTCCCCGCGAGCCGATCGTGCAGGGTGCGAAAATCGCCGAACACGGCCGGCAGGAATCCGAGACCGGCGGGGCCAATTGAGAGCAGCATCGCGATGGTGCGCCAGACCGCCCGCTGCAGATCCATGGCCTCCCGTCTGACGGGAACGACGCGAATGTCGACCGCCATCTTCCCGGGAGTCTGACCGAGTGTCCCGGTAAACAGGACGAGATAGCCGCCGTTGAGCAGGGCGAAGAACGCCAGGAGTGGCACCAGCGGCAGCACGGCGAGTTCCGACGGCGTCAATCCGCACAACCGGAGCGTGAATGACAGCACCACGGCGTCGATGACGCCCACCAGCGACGCGTCAATGGCCGCGGCCGCGAGGCGTCGCCGCGGCGACGCGAGAGGGGCGACGGCGTCGGCCCCTCCAGTGGTGACCGAGTCTGGCGCCGGGGACACATCTCGGGTCTGTGCCTGGGACGCGGGCGCGGGCGCTTCAAGATCCAATTCCAGTGGAACGGGCCTGCGGCCTTCGGTTCGCACGCGCACGCGGGACGGCGTGGGTGTGGATCGCCTCACGGCGAGCGGCGCGCGAGGAGGGGGAAGGAAACCCTCGCCAAAGAGCGGCAAATCCATCGGCGTGCCTTCGGGAAGCGACGCCAGCCGGCGATCGACGCCCGAAGCAGGCGGAGTGCCCTCTGGTGTCTTTCGGAACCGCGCTCCTCGCGTCAGGTGGGCATCCGGCACAGCCGACGCCACCGTGTCCTGGTTGATCAGGGAAAATTCGTAGCCACAGTTCCTGCAGCGCTCACCGCTGTCGAATCCGATGTAGCCGCACTTGGGACACTTCATTCCCGGCGCTCGCTCGTGGACCCTGGCGGTTCCGCGGTCACCGCGGCGTCTGTTCCCTGGCCAGGCGACTGCGGCAGTCCGAGCAACACCCGTTGGACCGTGGCACGCAGGCGGTCGGCCTCACCCGAGAGCGGATCGGCGTCCGCAATCAGATCGAGTTCTGCCAGCGCGGCCTTCAACTGACCGGACCCGAACATCGATCGGGCCCGTGAAAGGGCCAGTTCGGCCGCCCGCGGCACCGGCAGCGGTTCTGGCGGCCGGGCCACTGGGCTCAGGCCGGCAGGACGGGAGAGCTCCAGATCCAGAAAAGGCTTGAGCGGGTCCTTCGAGGTGGCAAACAGGATGATCGCCGCCGCCGCCAGAGCCAGCCCGATGATTGGCAGAGCCCTCACCGGGCGCCGCGATACGGTCAGCAACTCTGTGGCAGAGGCCGCCGTGCCCGAGGCCCGCAGGCGTTTCGTGCGCGATTCACGCACCTGCGCGGCCCGCTCGGCCGAGAGACGCTCGATCCGGTCGAGGTACGCCTGCGCTGTCTCGTGTGCGTCACCGTGATCGACCGCCGAACTGAGCAACTCCCGGGCGACGCCCTCGTCGCCTCGGCTGAGCGCTTCCACGCCTTCCTGCACGAGCTGTTCCGATTTTCGCTGGCGCTCGGCGATCGCGCCGCGGGCACGCTCGATATACGCCCGGGCCCTCGCGTGACTCCGATCGAGAAACAGCACTCGTTCCCAGACGTTGATGGCGTCCTGATATCGCCCGGCGAAATAGTGATCGAGGCCGGCGAGCAGCAACTCGTCGATCCGGGCATCGCGATCAGCGATGGCGTCAGGGCCACCGGGGAGCGCGGTTGATGTGGATCGCGGATCGGTCATGGGTGCACGAACATCGGTGTCGTGATTATACGACAAGCGGGATGCTCCGATTCCCGCCTCCGCCCGTCCATTCCGGGCGGAGCCCTTACGCGCCCTCTCCATCGCGATCACCCAGCCTGGCTGGCGCGATCCCGAGTCCGCGCATCTTGCGGTAGAGATTGCTGCGTTCGACGCGGAGCACGTCGGCGGTGCGCGAGATGTTTCCCTGCTGCGACGCCAGCGTCTTCAGGATGTAGTCGCGCTCGAACTCGTCCCGCGCTTCGTGGAGCGCCCGCAGCGGCGCGGCGGCGTCGCCAGGGGAACCCGCAGACGTCGGGCCGAGAAACGTGAGGTGCTCGGCCGTGATGACCTCGCCCGGCACCATGATCATCAGCCGCTCGACCACGTTCCGGAGTTCGCGGATATTGCCGGGCCAGGCGTAGTGCGCCAGCACCGTCAGCGCGCCTTCATCGAGCGTCTTGGGGCGCCGCCCGTACTCGCGTGCAAACAAACGCGTGAAGTGGGTAGCCAGCAGCGGGATGTCCTCGCGCCGATCCCGGAGCGGCGGCACGAAGATGGGGATGACGTGGAGCCGGAAGTAGAGATCCTCGCGGAAGCGGCCGTTCTTGATCTCGGCGAGCAGGTCCTTGTTGGTGGCCGCCAGCACGCGGGTGTCCACCTTGATCCGGGTGGTGCTGCCGACTGGTTCGATCACCTGTTCCTGCAGCACGCGGAGCACCTTGGCCTGGATCTTCACGCTCATGTCGGCGATCTCGTCGAGGAAGATCGTGCCGCCGTCGGCGGTTTCGAACTTGCCGCGCCGGTCCGCGACCGCGCCGGTAAACGATCCCCGCATGTGGCCGAACAGCTCCGACTCGATCAGTTCTTCCGGGATCGCGGCACAGTTCACTTCGACGAACGGACCGCCGCGGCGACGGCTCAACCCGTGAATCGACCGCGCCACCAACTCCTTGCCCGTGCCGTTGTCGCCGAAGATGAGCACGCGCCCGTTGGTCGGCGCCGCCATCGCCACCTGCTCGCGCAGTTGCGTCATCGCGTAGCTCTCGCCGACCATGGCCAGCTCTTCGTCGACCCTGGCGCGGAGCGCGCGGTTCTCGGTCTCGAGGTGCCGCTGTCTGAGCGCGTTGGCCACAACGAGCACGGTCTTCTCGAGCGAGAGCGGCTTCTCGATGAAATCGAACGCCCCCATCTTGATCGCGCGGACGGCCGACTCGATGTTGCCATGCCCGGAGATCATGACGACGGCGGCATCGACCTGCCGGTCCCGGAGGCGTTCAAGTGTCGTCAGCCCGTCGATCCCCGGCAACCAGATATCCAGCAGGATGACGTCGAAGCTGGCCCGAAGCAGCCGGTCCAGACAGCCTTCGCCGCTGTCCACGGTCTCCACGTCGTAGCCCTCGTCCCGCAGCACGCCGGTGAGCGCGGTGCGGACGCCCGGTTCGTCGTCGACGACCAGCAGGCGAGCCTTCATGCGGCTCCCGTCCCGATCACGCCTTCGGGTTCACACGGCAACTCGATGGTGAAGCGCGTGCCCCGAGGCTGATTCTCCCCCACCTCAATGGTGCCCCCGTGCTCGGCGACGATGCGACGCACGATGGCAAGCCCGAGCCCGCTGCCCCGCTTCTTGGTCGAGTAGTACGGCATGAACAGCTTCTCCCGATCCGCCGGCGCGATGCCCGGACCATCGTCGGCCAGCACGATTCGCACGAGGTGGGTCCCCGGATCGTGATGCGTTTCGATGACGACGTGCCCCTGCTGATTGATCGCCTCGATGGCATTGTCGATCAGGTTGATGATCACCCGACGAATCTGGTCCGGGTCAAGCCTGACGCGCGGCAGATCGACGGCGAACAGCGTGTCGAGGCGCACGTGCTCGAACAACCCGTCATAGAGGATCAGAATGCGGCGCAGCAAGTCGTGCACGTCGGTGGACTCCCGACGTGGAGCCGGCATCCGCGCAAATTGCGAGAACTCGTCGACCAGAGCCTTGAGCGACTCGACTTCGCCGACGATCGTGGTGGTGCACTCGTCGACGAGGGCCTTGACGTGATCGGGCGCGGTGGAAAATTGCCGCTGCAGACGCTGCGCGCAGAGTTGGATCGGCGTCAGCGGGTTCTTGATCTCGTGCGCGAGTCGGCGCGCCACTTCCCGCCACGCCGCCACCTTCTGAGCGCGGATGAGCGGCGTGATGTCGTCCACCACCAGAACGCGGCCATCCGATCCGCTGTCGTCACCGTGCAACCGGGTGGAGGCGACGGCGAGCACCGTCTCCCTGCCGTCGCGCGTCAGCGAGAGTTCCTGGGCTGGAGGGTCCTTGACACCGACGCCACGGGGCTGCGCGAACACGGCGAGCGGCTGCAGGTCGGGATCGTTGAACGCGACGGCGGCCGCCTGACCGACCACCGAGGCCCCTAGGCCCAGCAGTCGACACGCCGCCGGATTGATGGTCGTGATGAATCCGGTCTCGTCGACGGTCACCACGCCGGTGGCCACCCGTTCGAGGATGGCTTCCGTAAAGCACCGCCGTTCCTCGACCTCCGTGTGCTTCTGCTGGAGATCGACCGTGGAGCGCTCCAGCCGGCGCCGGTTGATGGCCAGTTCGTCGGCCATGCTGTTGAACGCGTCGACCAGCGAGCCGAACTCGTCGGCGGTCTCCCGCTCCACGTGGTGTTCGAAATGACCCGCGCCGATCTCTCGGGCCGCCGCGGCGAGGGCCTGGACGGGCCGCGTGATCCGCTTGGCCAGGTAGAGTCCCATCCACGTCGCCCCGACCAGAATCATCAAAGTGACCAGAAGAAAGAACGAGAGGTACACGCCGGTCAGAGGCTGCTTGAGCACGCGCAACTGGCTGTAGGACTCGTACGCCTTGGTCATCCGGCGCGCCCGGACCGCCATGTCGCCGGTCAAGTGAACGCTGGCAACGACCACGCCGGAGATCGTGCCGTCTGGCTTGCGCACGGGCGAGGCGGCGCGGATCAGTTCACCTCCGCTCTCGAGCGGCTCACGCAGCCACACGTCGGGCGGGTCCGATGTGGCGCGCACCGCCAGCCGGTCCGACGACACCCGCGTCGCTCCAATCGGCATCGTGGGCGAGGCGACGTCGACCACCGCCACCACCGTGCCAGCTGGCTCGGTCGCACGCGGCAGCCGATAGACCTCGATCAGGCCCGCGCGCTGCTCGTTGACCACCGGGGCCACCACATCGCGCACCGGCCGCACGTCGGGCTGGGCAAGATCAAGAGTGGCCAGAGAGCGGGCGACGCGGGCGGCCTCATCGCTCACCTGTCGCTGGCGTTCATGGTAGTAGTCGCTGGCGATCCGCTGCGCCGACGAGAGCGTCTCGTCCATCTGCGCCGTGAACCAGCGGTCCACGTTGTTCCGGATGAGTTCGCTGCCCACCAGCAGCACGAGCACGGCCGGAACGAGCGTCATCGCCAGCAGGACGGTGACCAGCTTCGCGCGGAATCTGGCGAACGGCAGCGCGCGGCGGCGTTCGACCAGCAGCTTGATCACGCTGCGGGCGAGCACGAACCCGAGCGCCACCAGCATGGTGAGGTCCACCACGGACAGCGCATAGAGGACGAATTCGCTGAGGAAGTCCGGGGCGAGGCGACTCGACCGGTTGGCCAGCGTCATCGTGCCGGCCAGCAGCGCGATCAGGCCTGCGATGCCCAGCAGCACCAGCCACGGGTTATCACGCATCGGGCGCCGCCGTCCAGGCTGCGCCGGCGGCGGCACCGGCGGCACCGTCAGGCGAAGCGACGTGTGAGACCGGCGGGCCTCGGCCATGCAGTCTCTCGGCTCCTCAGGGGTCAAGGAATGTACGTGAACCGCGCGGTTCCGGTTGCGGTGCTCGTTTCCCACGGCCAGACGAACCACGTCACACGGGGTCGTGTGCGGACCCGGAGGCGAACCACGTACTCCACGTTGGCCTCGAGCTCCGCGCTGCTGAACAGCGGCAGTCTGGCGAACGCGGTCATGAACTTTTTGACCGCGTTCTGATCGTCGGTGACCAGCGTGTCCTCGTTGCGGCCATCGATGGTGCGGGTCAGCTGGTAGCGGCCCGTAAGCGTGTCGTGCTGCACCGAGGCGACCACCGTGGCGGAGGCCAGCGTCCGACTGAACCACCAGAGCGGACGCCGAAGATCGACGTCATACGTAATCGAGGTCGTGAGTCCGGCATGAATGGCCTCGCCGAGTTCGTCCAGGGTGCCGGCCGCAAAAGTGCACGATACGTAGACGCGGCCGTCGCGTGCGACGACCGACACCTCGCTGCTGCGCGGGGCATCAGCCGGCTCCAGCACGAGCAGAGCCAGCACGAAGGCAAGCAGCCGTACGGGTGTCATTCCTTGGCGCTGACCAGATCCTTGAGTTCGGCCATGAACTCACCGATGTCGCGGAAGTCGCGGTAGACCGAGGCGAATCGGACGTAGGCGACCTTGTCGAGCTGCTTGAGTTCCAGCATCAGCAACGTCCCGATTTCGTCGGTCGAGATTTCCTTTTCCGGGCGGTCCTGCAGCGTGGCCTCGACGCGGTCGGCAATCGCCTCGAGCGCCGACACCGTGACCGGTCGCTTCTCGCACGCTTTGAGCAGGCCGGCAATCAGCTTCTGACGCTCGAACCGCTCGCGCCGCCCATCCTTCTTGATCACCATGTACGGCACTTCGTCGACGCGCTCGTAGCTGGTAAACCGGCGCCCGCACTCCAGGCACTCGCGGCGGCGGCGGATCACGTCGCCTTCGCGGCTCTCGCGCGAATCCACGACCTTGTCACCCATGTGGCCGCAGTACGCGCACTTCACGGGACCTCCTCGGCGGCACGCTCGGCGGCGATGCCGCTGGCCCCGCTCAGGCTGAGGCCCTCCCGCGCCATCAGGATCGCGCCGGCAATCGTCACCGGCACAAACGACATCGCGTGCAGCACGATGGCCGCCCCGACCGCGCGATCGTTGGGCGTCGCAAAAAAAGCGGTCGCGCCAATGCGAAACGCCTCGTGGAAGCCGCCGACCGCTCCCGGTGTCGGCACCGCCACACCAACGACGAGAATGGTCATCATGAGAAACGCGCCTGGGTACGACATCTCGATGTGGAACGCCCGGCTGGTTGCCCAGATGCCAAGCGCGATCGACAGCCACAGCGGAAACGACAGCACCAGAGCCACGGCCATCCGGCCCGGTTGACGGACGACCGCCAGGCCCTCGACGAAGGCCCGGACAAAACCCGCCACCGCTCGGGCCAGGCGCGCCGGCAGGATCCGTTCGATCTTGAGCGCCCACCGTTCGAGACGATCCGGGTGCCCCGCGACCACCATCATGACCACCAAGCCCACCAACGTCGCCGCGAACGCAGCCAGGCCACCCACCTTCAGAGTCGAGTAGACCGCGGGGGCGGTCGGACGCAATCCGGACGAGAAGAAGACGACGAACGTCGCGAACAGGAACAAGACGGCCACCATGTCGAGCATCCGCTCGATCACGATCGAGGCGAACGTCGCCGTCGGGCTGAAGCCCTCGTGCTTGGCAAGCAGATAGGGGCGGATCACTTCCCCGGCTCGCGCCGGCAACAGCGTCGACGCGGCAAATCCAATCACGGTGGTCTTCAGGCACTCGGCAAAGTGCGGCCGGCCGAGCGGGAGGAGCAGATACTGCCATCGGAACGCACGCAGGACGTAGGTCGATCCGGTGGCCAGCAGCGCGAGCAGGAGCAAGTCGACCCGCCCGTGCTGGACTTCGCCCCACACCGAAGACAGGTTAGCGTGTCGAAGAAACCACACCAGCAGAGCCAGGGCCAGCCCTACAACGAACACGGTACGGAGATGGGCGCGCATCCGCCCCGCATTCTACTACAAGCACGGCGGCAAGCCTCTGGTCCGCAGTAAGTTACGCCTCTCTTGCGCCCGGCGGAAGACGCCGGTAACATGACGCGTGGTTAGTCACTCCCGGAGTAATTAGCGACAACTCAATCGCTCCCGGAGTAATTAGCGGGGAGTCAATTACTCCGGGAGTAATTAGCTCTGCGGTTTGCCAGTCCGGCGAGGTCCACCGATGTCCACCGTCATGATTGAGTCCGCGCTCGAAGGCCTGACCCCATTTCGCCGCGGCAAGGTGCGGGACCTGTATGAACTGGGTGATGACCTCCTGATTGTGGTCACGGATCGAATTTCGGCGTTTGACTATGTCCTCGGGTCTGGCATCCCCGACAAAGGCAAGGTCCTCAACCAGCTCTCGGCCTTCTGGTTCAACCTGATGACCGATATCGTCCCCAATCACGTCATCACGACGGACCCGCTGCGGTTCCCTGAGCCGGCGCGCCGCCACGCCGACGTACTGCGCGGGCGATCGATGCTGGTGAGGCGCACCAGGCCTCTGCCGATTGAGTGTGTGGTCCGCGGGTATCTCTCGGGGTCGGGCTTGAAGGAATACGAAAAGACGGGGGCCGTGTGCGGCATTTCCCTGCCCAAGGGCCTGCTGGCATCCAGCCGGCTGCCGGCCCCGATGTTCACGCCGTCGACGAAGGCGGACAGCGGGCACGACATCAACATCACAGAAGCGGAGACGATCGCGCTGATCGGTCGCGAGCATTTCACGCAAGTGCGCGATCTGTCGCTGCGGGTCTACAGCCGCGGCGCGCAGCACGCCGAGACATGCGGGATCCTGATCGCGGATACGAAGTTCGAATTTGGCACGATCAACACTCCCGACGGCCGCGAACACCTGATTCTGATTGACGAGGTCCTGACGCCCGATTCGTCCCGGTTCTGGCCGTTGAACGCGTACCGGCCCGGGGGCCCCCAGCCAAGCTACGACAAGCAGTTCGTCCGGGACTACCTCGAGGCGATCGGCTGGAACAAACAGCCGCCGGCGCCAGCCCTCCCGGCCGACGTCGTCTCGAACACGCGCGCGAAGTACGTCGAAGCCTACCAGCGGCTCTCGGGGCGGGAACTGGAGTAGCAGTTTCTCTGTGCGTCATCTTGCCGGATGAAGCAAATCCCCGTTACCCCGGCGGAAGCCGGATCTCATATCGAGATCGTCATGCCGGCGGAAGCCGGCATCCAGAGAGGTGCACGGCTGTCCGCCTCCGCGCGAAGCGCTACGGCGAGACCTCGACCGTAGCTCAAGGAGCGAAGTCGGGGATTCCGGCATTCCGCCTTCGCCGCGACCTCCGCGTCAAGGATACGGCGGGACAAGTCGCCGGAATGATGAACACCCACCTTCATCCCTGTCCCGTCTAGCACTCAATAAATGTGAGTGCCAATCCTGCTGATTTGACAGGTCCCGGGGTTCCAGCGATAATTAGCAGTCCATGAGTCTGAGTGCCAGCGCGCAGAGGACCTGCGCGCAGGACATGGATCATTCTCGCAGGAGGAGTTGAAACATTATGAAGGTCAAGCCACTTCACGACCGCATCATCGTCAAGCGCATCGAGGAAGGCGAACAGGTTGTCGGCGGAATCATCATTCCCGACAGCGCCAAGGAAAAGCCCCAGCAGGGCAAAGTGATTGCCGTCGGCGCCGGCAAGATCGACGACAAGGGCAAGCGGACGCCTCTCGACGTCAAGGACGGCGACCGGATCCTGTTCGGCAAGTACTCGGGACAGGAAATCAAGCTGGATGGCGAGGAGTTCCTCATCATGCGTGAGGATGAGGTTCTCGGGGTGATTGAGTAGGCGACGGCTGAGCGAGCATTATCAACCGGGTCGCTTCGCCCCTCGCCGCAACGGCGAGTCGAAGCACTAAGGAGTTTTAGAATGGCGAAACAGATTCAGTACGGAGAACAGTCGCGCCAGGCCATCCTGCGCGGCGTGAACAAGCTGGCGGATGCCGTCAAGGTGACGCTTGGTCCCAAGGGTCGTAACGTCGTGCTCGACAAGAAGTTCGGATCGCCGCTCATTACCAAGGACGGCGTGACGGTGGCGAAGGAAATCGAGCTGCCTGATCCGCTCGAGAACATGGGTGCGCAGATGGTGCGCGAGGTCGCGAGCAAGACGTCGGATGTGGCCGGTGACGGCACGACGACGGCCACGGTGCTCGCGCAGGCGTTCTACCGCGAAGGCGCGAAGATGGTGGCGGCCGGCGCGAACCCGATGGACCTCAAGCGGGGCATCGAGCGAGCGGTCGAGACGATCATCGCCGACCTCAAGAAACGGTCGAAGCCCGTCAAGGGCCACATGATCGCGCAGGTCGGGACCATTTCGGCGAACAACGACGAGACCATCGGCAAGATCATCGCCGAGGCCATGGAGAAGGTCGGCAAAGACGGCGTCATCACCGTCGAAGAGGCGAAGACGCTCGAAACCTCGCTCGAGGTCGTCGAAGGCATGCAGTTCGACCGCGGGTACCTGTCGCCCTATTTCGTGACCGATCCGGAGCGCATGGAAGTCGTGCTCGAGAATCCGATGATTCTCATCCACGAGAAAAAGATCAGCTCGATGAAGGACCTGCTGCCGATCCTGGAACAGGTGGCGCGGCTGGGCCATCCGCTGCTCATCATCGCCGAGGACATCGAGGGTGAGGCGCTTGCCACGCTGGTGGTCAACAAGCTGCGCGGCACCCTGCACGTGGCCGCGGTCAAGGCGCCCGGCTTCGGCGATCGCCGCAAGGCCATGCTCGAGGACATCGCGATCCTCACCGGCGGCAAGGCTGTCACCGAGGATCTCGGCATCAAGCTCGAGAACGTGAAGCTCGAGGACATGGGCAAGGCGAAGAAGGTCACGATCGACAAGGACAACACGACCATTGTCGAGGGCGGTGGCGAGTCGTCCAAGATCCAGGGACGCGTCAAGCAGATCCGCGCTCAGGTCGAGGAGACCACGTCTGACTACGACCGCGAGAAGCTGCAGGAACGGCTGGCCAAGCTGGTTGGCGGCGTCGCGGTGATCAAGGTCGGCGCGGCCACCGAGACCGAGATGAAGGAAAAGAAGGCCCGCGTCGAGGACGCCCTGAACGCAACCCGCGCCGCTGTTGAAGAAGGTATTGTTCCCGGTGGTGGCGTCGCCTACAGCCGCGCCCTGCCCGCCCTGGACAAGCTGAAGCTGGAAGGGGAT
>JAPKZO010000011.1 GCA_026393755.1 Acidobacteriota bacterium | reverse complement strand
CGGCTCTTCGTAGCCGAGCGCCGTGACTGACGCCACCAGTTTCGGGGCCAGTCCAAGGGAAGAGAAACCGGATGCCGAAGCGGTCTTGAGCGAAGTCGTCATCCCATCATCTTACGCGCTTGGACAGACCGCTGCCGGATCCCGGCGACGTCTTGTTCGCGCGCCGCTTGGCCGCCCAACGCTTCTTCATGCGGTCTGACGCCGCCTGACGCTGCGCGGCGGTCCACCGAGACGCTTTTCTGGCCTTGGCCTCGGCTCGGTCTCGTCCCTTCTTGAGGATGAAACTGAGTGGCAATTCGTCCTTGTTGACACTGTCGCGGAACAGAGGGAGCAGGCCGACGATCAGTTTCGCTTCGTAGACCAGGTCACTCATCGGCGCCTTGACACCGCGCTTGGCGCGTCCAGACAGACGAGCGTTGCTGTTCGCTCTCGCCACGACAGGCCTCCTTTGGCAACTCCCTGGACATAATCGCCGATTCGGGCCCCGCCGGTCTGTCTTCTATTGCACAGGCGGTCGGGCCAAGAACTAATCGGGCCAGTGGATCACGAAACGGCACCGGGGCAGACCACGCGCCGAAACCCCGTACGCAGGAAAGGCCAGCACACGCTGGCTTCCCTCTGCGATTGTGTGGTCGGGGCGAGTGGATTCGAACCACCGACCCCTCGGTCCCGAACCGGGTGCGTCCAGGGTCGAGCAGTCGCTCGTCAGCCGCGAGCAGCCCGGGCTGGCTGATGCGGCTCGGCCTTGCGATGGGCACGGGCCTTCGGCTGGAGCGCCGTGTTCGGCAGCCCGCCGGTGCGACGAACCGCCCGGGCCGTGTTGAGAATCCCCCGCAGGGCCTCGTTCACGGCATTGGCAGACGGAAATGCTGCTGCCACATCCGGCTCGACGAGAACGATGTTCGTGCCTTCACGAAGCCGCTTGACGTACTTGCCTCGGACGCCGCCCTTCATCGAAGCGAAGTCGTACTCTGGCAGCAATTCGTCATTCCGACTCGCGCTGGTCTTCTTCATAGAAATTCCGCTCGCGCCGCGTGACGGGTCTGGCGCTGATAATCCGGATTGTCTCGTCGTCCCCGGAATGTGCGACAACCAGCACTTGCCGATTGGCCGACAACCCAATGGTGAGGAATCGCCGCTCGGTCTTCGAGTGCGCCCCGTCCGGAAAGGTTGTCGACAGCGGGTCGTCGAAGACGGTTGCGGCTTCCCTGAAGTCAACACCGTGCTTCTTGACGTTTGCTGTCGCCTTACTGGGATCCCACGCAAAGACCACGCACTCAGTATACCCTCACCTCGGGACTCGAATAGGTCGGTCGCGACGACGACGGCAGAGACCGTCTCACCCCGCACGCGACGACCGACGGGGCGAAAGTGATCGCAGATCCGGCGCGGCCAGCGGATCGCGTTTGGGTGACAATGGGGCGACAATCGGTAGCGACTCGCAGCGTACGCCTGCGGACGTACCTCTCGCAATCTCTAGGAAGCGGAAGGATTGCGGGAAGTAACGCACTGGACGAGGCCACGGGCTGTGAGCGGCTGGACTCCGCCGGACGCTCACCGACGAGTTCAAAGCGGGCGCGGTGCGCCTGGTGCTCGAGGAGGGCAAGACGGTCGGCCAGGTCGCCCGGGACCTGGACTTGACCGAGACGGCACTCCGCGAGTGGGTCAATCGGGCGCGCGCTGACCGGACGCAGGAGCGCACCGGGCTGACGACGGCCGAGCGCGAGGAGTTGACGCGGCTCCGCAAGGAAAACCGCGAGCTGCGGGTGGAGCGGGACGGAGACCAGCTGAAGGAACTCAAGAGGATGGCCTATCGTCTCGACAACCGCCTGGCCGTCAAGATCTGCGGACAACTGGGCATTGCGCCCATTCGGTGAGAGCGACAGCTTCCAAACGAGGAACCGTGGCCAAAGCCTCAGGGGATTTTCAGATCTTCGCCAAGCCGGTGGGAGCCATCTGTAATCTCGACTGCAAGTACTGCTACTACCTGGACAAGGCGGAGCTGTATCCCGATAACCGCGCGCCCCGTATGACGGATGCGGTGCTGGAGGAGTACATCGTTCAGCACATCGCCGCGTCCGGCGGCCCTGAAGTCAGCTTTTCCTGGCATGGCGGCGAGCCGACGCTGCTGGGCGTGGACTTCTACCGGAAGGCCGTCGACCTGGAGCGTAAGCACAAGCCGGCCGGGTGGGTGGTCCGCAACGGCATGCAGACCAACGGCGTGCTGATCGACGAGGAATGGGGACGCTTTCTGGCAGCAGAGCGTTTTCACGTCGGCGTGAGCCTGGACGGACCCGCCGAGTTGCACGACGCCTACCGGGTGAACAGAGGGGGGCAGCCAACGCACCGGCTGGCGATGCGCGGCTACGAGATTCTGCGCGGAAGCGGCGTCTCGCTCGATGTTCTCTGTGTCGTGCACAGTCTCAACGTCAAACATCCGCTGACCGTCTATCGCTTCTTCCGCCAGATCGGCGCGCGCTATCTGGGCTTCCTTCCGGTTGTGGAGCCGGCGCCCGGAACCGAGCGCGGCGTGAGCGAGCACACGCCCTCAGCCGAGGATTTCGGAACGTTCCTGTGCAAGATCGTCGACGAGTGGATCGCGCGGGACGTGGAGCGGATCGGGGTTCAGTACTTCGAAGAAGCCGCGCGGCCGGCGGCCGGGCTGGACCACTCGCTGTGCATCTTTCGCGAAACGTGCGGCCAGATTCCCACCCTCGAGCACAACGGCGATTTCTTCTCCTGCGATCATTACGTCGACCGCGAACACCGGATCGGCAACATCCATCAGACGCCGCTCGCCGAGATGCTCGATAGCGCGACGCAGCGGGCCTTCGGCGACGCCAAGCGCGACGCGTTGCCGCGTTACTGCCGGGAATGCGAAGTGTTCGCCATGTGCCACGGCCACTGCCCGAAGTACCGCTTCATTCGCACTCCAGACGGAGAGCCGGGACTCAACTATCTGTGCGCCGGGTTGAAGCGGTTCTTTATGCACAGCCGCGAGCCGCTGGCGAGACTCGTGGCAAAGGGGCGCGAGCCGGCGGCGACGGCGATGCGAGTCCGGATAGAAGCCGGGCGGAACGATCCGTGTCCGTGCGGCAGCGGCAGAAGATTCAAGAAGTGCTGCGGAGCCGCCTGAGGCCCCATTCGTGCGCGCCCGAGCCGTCGTGTCCCGAGCCGTCGAATCACCCTGCCTCCGCCGGTGCTAGAATGCGTCCGAGGACAGCGCCGCGGGCAATCGTCCACAATCAATCAGATAAGGGAGTGCATCGAACATGAGTACAGTTTCGAGAAGGCATTTCTTGGGACAAGGCGCGACCGGAGCGGCCGCGATCGCCTTGGGAGCACGGGTTGTGGGGGCGCAGGATTGGGCCAAGGCGATTCTCGAGAAGTCTCCGCGAAAGAAGGAGTGGGTCACGATAAAGAACGGCGCCAGGAATGTTGATTCCTTCATGGCCTCTCCGCAATCGACCGCGAAGATGCCCGGCATCGTTGTCATTCACGAGATTTTCGGGATGACCGACTGGGTGCAGAACGTCACCGACGAGTTCGCGGCCGCGGGCTGGGTCGCCATCGCACCCGACCTTCTCTCGGGCATGACTCCGGACGGCAAGCCCGCCCGGAACCTGCCGATGGGCGCCGCGGGCGGGATGATCAACAAGCTGCCGCCGGACCAGATCACGGCGGACCTCAACGCCTGCGTCGATTACGTGAAGGGCCTTCCTTCCTGCAACGGCAAGGTCTCCGTGGTCGGGTTCTCGTGGGGCGGAAGCCAGTGTTTCCGCTTTGCGACCAACCGGAAGGACCTGGCTGCGGCATTTGTGTTTTACGGAAGCGGGCCGGATGCGGCCGACATTCCGAGAATTCAAGCGCCGGTCTATGGTTTCTTCGGCGGCAACGATGCTCGCATCGGGGCCTCGGTTCCCGCGACCGAACAGCAGATGAAGGCGGCCAATAAGGTCTTTGAACCGGTCACCTACGAGGGGGCCGGGCACGGCTTCATGCGAAGCGGCGAGAACCCGAGCGGGTCGGAGGCGGATAAGAAGGCGCGCGAGGCCGCCTGGGTCAGACTGAAATCGCTCGTAGGCAACTACAAGTAGGCTGCCCGCGGCGAGCAGTCATTGTAAGCCGAACGCTCCTTCGGACCGGCCGGGACCGAGGCGCCGGGCCTGATTGCCTTGTACGCCCGAGACGGCGTCATCACGCGGCGCCGGGGGCCGATGCGATCGGACAAGTGAGCGTGAAGCGGTACTACGCCGTCCCTCTGAAGGACGGCACGACCGAGATGATTCCGCTCGATCCCGAAGTCGATCCGTGCATCCACGCCGTTCACCAGGTCATCGACCTTCCGCGTCGAGACGCCGCGCACGTAGGCTTCCTGCGCCACCGTCAGCAACGCCTGCTCCGCCCGCCGGCGCGGCTGCGGCAACGACGGGAAGTCGGTGCCAGGGCGGACCTTCGGAATCGCCAATTCGACGGTACCGACGCGGGTATCCCGGCTCCGGACCCGGGTGCCGTTGCGGTACCCCGTGCGGTCTTCGCTGCGCTCGTGGCGCTCGGCACGCACCACGGCCGTGACCTCGGACTCCATCAGGGCCTGGGCGAGCACCCGAACACCTTCGCGGAGGACGTCGATCGACCGCGATTCACCAGTCGTGGCGGTCCGGCGCCGCCGGCGCACACCGGAGCGGCCTCAAGGAGCGCGGTATTACCGCTCTTCGGGGGGGGGGGAGAGAACGTACGTTGCGAACGAACGAACCGCGGCTGGGCTCGGCAGCGCCCGGGGGCACGATAGGAGCACGACAACGGCGCGAGCCTAGCTAGGATCGCGCCAGAGCGGCGCCAACCTACTTGGCTTTACCAACGTAGTCAGCTATCTGCGAGACAGTGCCGAGGGAGACAAGCTCCCGCGCAAATGGTAAGGGCCGTTCTGGCCACTCAGGAGTGACACGGCCAGCCGGGGACACATAAAGTACGCTAGAGGCGCCATGGTGCAGTGCGAACACACCAGAGGGGCATTGTGTTCCGACCAACAGATACTGTCTCGCTGTTGTGAACTCAAGTCGGGAGAAGACGCCCCGGACCGTGACAGATACTCCATCGATCGTTGTCGAACCAGAGACGAGGCCGAGCGCGAGTTCACCGGAACGCAGGGACAAGCTAGCCGGAAGTTGCTGCGAACAGAAAGCAGAGGGCGCCGACGGGCCTGAAGCGAGCGCGCGGACGAGACGCAGGACGCGCCAGGTTTCGATGAAGTCAGGTTGCACGACCTGTACTGCGGGACGTCCAACGAGTGTTGCTAGAACGAGAGAGTTCGTCTGGATGACTTCCTTAAGCCCAGTTTCGAACGGAATGTCAACCATCATCATCTCGCGCACTACGTGGTTCTCGCCTCTCGCCTTCGCAGCTGCCGCCATCTCTGCGAGGCGCCCCATTGACGACTGCGCTGAGAGGATGACACATGTAGAGAGGCCGCACGTGATGGCGGCAAGGCCGCGGAAAGATCCCAGTCGCATGCCATACCTCATTTCCAGAATACGAGCACGAGGAAGCGGCCGGCAGTAATGAAGTCCCACGGATCAGCGCCAGAACAACGTTTCGGAGCATTCGCCAGTGTCGCATCGGCATGTCTAACCTTGATGTGACAAAAACTACGCCGCGCGCGCGAGGGCCTGTTCTATTCGAGTGAAGGCCGCCCGCGTCGCGGGATTGTCGGTCAATCGTAGCACCGCGGTGCCGGCCGGGCGGAGTAGTTGCGCGGCACGGTGAAAGAGCACGAAGCGCAGGGTCTGGATCGACTGCAGGCGTGGCAGGACGGTCCGTTTCCGGGTCGGCCGCCGGCAGGCGGCCCCGGTTTCGATCTGGAAGTTGATCAAGAGGTTGTGTGCGAGGGTGACGACTTGCTGCCACGCGCTGTTGGCGGCATAGGCCTGGGTGGGCACGGTCTGAAACGCCAAGCCGCTCTTGAGTTGCCCCAGGGTCTTTTCCTGGAGCCCCCGCCCACACATGAAATGCCACAGCGGGCGGATCGCAAAGTCGAGGTTGCTGGCCACCGCCGAGTATTCCCAGTGGCCGTCATTGGGGTCAAACAGATCGAGTTGGTAGTTCTTCGGAGACCGATGGTGCACGCGCTTCCGATAAATGGTGACGGCGAGGGTCGTCGCCCACGGGGTCACAGCCAGGGGGATGGTGAAGCCCCACACGTCAGCCGCCACCCTCGTCCACGCCGACGCCTGCCGAATGTAGGCTTGCAGGTCGAGCCACTGATAGAACGGGACTTTGATCGCGTACCCGGCGCCCCGGCTGGTCAGCCAGCGCAGCACATCCTGGCGGAAAAACGCGCCATCGAAGCGAAACCGGAGGTCGCCGGCCTGCCGGACCATCGGGCGGATCTGGGTCCACAGATCCCGCAGGAAGGGCAACGAGGCCTTGCCATCATGGACATCGCCCGACCGATTCTGGACGCGCAGGACATGCGTCGTTTCCGCCAGGTGCGCCACGATCGGGTAGTAGCTCGGCACCTTGCGGTGATGCGGATTGAACCCCCGGCGCGCCCGCTCGACCTGCAAGCCGGTCGAGACGACCGTGCCATCGACATCGACGGTCAGCGTGCGCCATGCCTGACGCGGGACCACGCGGCCAATGACGGCGGCATTCAGCACTTGCAGCGTCGTCACGGTCTTCATGGAGAAGCTCTGCGACCATCGGCTCACCGTCCGCGCCGTCGGCACCACGCGCAGCCCCGCGAACCGCTGCACGGCCACGTCATCCGCCAGGTAGGCCAGATGCCGCAGGCGTCGGCCTCCGAGCACCACGAGGGCGAGCAGCAGCCGAATCATCGCCACCACACCGAAATCGCCGCCCAGCGGCGTATCGGCGCACGCGTGCCGGATCAGCTGATTGAAATGCGACTGCCGCAGATACCGGCCGAACAACTCCAGGCCCGCGTACGACGTCAACGTGACGTCCCCGAATTCCAGCCGGAGATTCCCGTTGACACGGGCCGTCAGATCGGATTTTCTTCTTCTCACGGACAGTGGCCTTTCGTTGGGGTGAGGAAGGTTGAGTGGTATCTCCTTCTACCCCCAGCGGAAGGCCGTTTTCAATAAGAAGGTAAGTAATCAGGGTGTGAGCCGCCCCGTCGTGCGCGCGCTCACGATTGACGCATCAAGGCTAACTAATGACCGCTGCATAAAGAATGGCACTGTCAGCGCAAAAAAAGGGGAAGGGCCGAGTGGGTAATGCAGCCTCGGAGGTTGCGACGGTGGGCACGAATGGTCTGCAAGGAGTCGATCACGGCGACCATCAGCTCCGGGAGAT
>JAPKZO010000010.1 GCA_026393755.1 Acidobacteriota bacterium | reverse complement strand
CACAGACTCCCATAAAGTCAAGCCCTTTCTTCCGAATGCGACAATAGCGCCGCCCGGGCCAGCTGCCCCGTCAGCGCACCGGCGTCGACCCCGCCTGCTGTTTCTCAGGGATCACTTACTATGGGTTCCGAAACGGCTGCCACCAGGTCGTACTGGCGCGCCCCGACCACGACGCCCTCGATCACCTGCCCGGGACAGTAGTCGTCGGGGTCGATATCGGTGAGGTAGACGCACGAATCGATGTCTGGGGCCTGGCTGGCCAGCCGTCCCCGCACGACCAGCCCGTGCTCGGGAGCCGGGCCATCCACCATGACCCTGACCCGCTGGCCGATCCGGCGCCGCTGGGCCTTCTGGACCAGCCGCTTCTGGAGGGACATCAGCGTGTCTCGGCGCTTCGCTTTGAGGCTCGCCGGCACGTCGTCTTTCAGCCCGAAGGCCGCCGTCCCCTCCTCGTGAGAGTAGGTGAACACCCCGAGATGATCGAACTGGACGTCGGCGACAAACGCCTTCAGTTCGTTGAAATCGGCCCGGGTCTCGCCAGGAAAGCCGACGATCAGCGTGGTTCGGAGCGCGACATCGGGCACGCGGGTCCGGATCCGGTCGAGAAGCCGCCGGTACGACGAGCCGGTGCCCGGACGTTTCATGCGCTTCAGCACGCCGGCGGAAGCGTGCTGCAGCGGCAGGTCGACATACCGGCAGATCTTTTCGCAATCCACCATGGCGTCGAGCACATCGTTACGGATCGTGGTGGGATAGAGGTACAGGAGGCGAATCCACTCGATGCCCTCCACCTGATTCAACTGGCGGAGGAGCGTGGCGAGCGCACCGCGCTCACCGCGGTCGACGCCGAAGCAGGTGGTGTCCTGCGAAATCAGGATGAGTTCGCGCACGCCGCGTTCGGCGAGCAGGCGGGCCTCCGTCACGATCGACTCGACGGTTCGGCTCCGGTACGCGCCGCGCAGCGTCGGAATGATGCAGAACGAGCACGCGTAATCGCACCCTTCGGCCACTTTCACGTACGCGAAGTGATGCGGCGTCACCAGTGTGCGGGGCGTGTCGGCGTCATAGAGGCAGCCGGGTTCCAGCCCGGCCCCGGCGAGAGCCACGCTGGAGCGTGGCGATCCCAGACTCGAGTCCCTCGTGCGCCCACTCCGTGTGGAGGCACCGCGGTACAGCGTGACCGGCATCGCCGCCGGCCGCGCTGGCGCCGTGGAGGAAATCGCCCCCACGATTGCCGGGATTTCTCCCGTGCCGAGCACGGCATCGATTTCGCCGATCTGGGACCGCAGATCGGCGCGGTAGCGTTCTGCCAGGCACCCGGTGACGACGAGCCGCCGACAGCGGCCCGTCCGCTTCAGTTCGGCCATCTCCAGAATGGCATCGACCGATTCCTGCTTGGCCGAGTCGATAAACGCGCAGGTGTTGACCACCAGCACGTCCGCGCTCTCGGCATTCGGCGTGACCTCGTGCCCGGCCTGCTGGAGCAGGCCGATCATCACCTCGGAGTCGACGAGGTTCTTCGGACAGCCGAGCGATACGAAACCAATTTTCAAGGGTACAGCCGATGGATCATCCGGGCGTACGGGATGGCTTCGCGCAGGTGATCGAGCCCGCAGATCCAGCTGACGACCCGCTCGATGCCCATACCGAAACCGCCATGCGGCACCGTGCCGAAGCGGCGCAGATCGAGGTACCACTCGAACGCTTCGGGCGGCAGCTTGTGATCGTGGATGCGCTTGAGCAGCAGGTCGTAATCGGCGACACGCTGGCTCCCGCCAATGATCTCGCCGTACCCTTCCGGCGCGAGCACGTCCACGCAGAGGGCGACGTCGGGCCGCTGCGGATCGGGCTCCATGTAGAACGCCTTCACCTGTGAGGGGTACCGATGCACCGCCACGGGCCGATCGAAACTGTTGGCCAGGATCGTCTCGTCTGGCGCTCCGAAATCGCCGCCCCACTCGAACGGCTGGCCTTTGTCGTTCAGCATCTTGACCGCTTCGTCATAACTAATACGCGGGAACGGCTTGCCGACCCGCTCCAGTTTCGAGATGTCGCGCTCGAGCTTCGTCAACTCGAGTCGCCGGCGATCCAGCACCCGGCCCACCACGTAGACGACGAGGTCTTCGGCCAGTTCGATGACGTCGTCGAGCGTGGCGAAGGCCACCTCGGGCTCGACCATCCAGAACTCTGTGAGGTGCCGGCGGGTCTTGGATTTCTCGGCGCGGAACGTGGGGCCGAAACAGTACACGCGGCCGAGCGCCATGGCGTTGGCTTCGTTGTAGAGCTGTCCGCTTTGCGTCAGATACGCCGTGACATCGTCGAAGTACTGGACCGGAAAGAGCGTCGTCGTCCCCTCGCAGGCCGCCGGCGTAAAAATCGGCGTGTCGGCCAGAATGAATCCACGGTCGTCGAAGAAGCTCCGCACCGCCGCAATCACCTCCGCGCGCACACGCAGGATCGCGTGTTGCCGCTCGGCGCGGATCCACAGATGGCGCCGGTCCAGCAGGAAGTCGACGCCATGCTCTTTCGGCGTGATGGGATAGTCGACCGAGGCGCCGACAATCTCCAGCGACGACACGTCGAGTTCATAGCCGCCTGGCGCGCGCCTGTCGGCTCGAACCGTGCCCGAGACGATCAGCGAGGTCTCCTGGGTCAGGTGATCGGCAGCCAGGAACGTCGCCTCGTCGACCGACGCCTTCGACATCACGCCCTGGATGAAGCCGCTCCCGTCGCGGATCGTGAGGAAGTGGATCTTGCCGCTCGAGCGGCGGTTGTGCAGCCAGCCGCGGATGACGACCTGCTGCCCGTCGTGCCGGGCGATGTCCTCGATGTACGCAACGGTGCCTTCGTGCTTCATGACAAACTCCCCACGAGCGTGAATTCCTAATTGTAGCGGATTCGAGCGGGCTGCCGTTACGCCTCAGGCGTCGCGGCTGACGCGTGCGCAGCCGCCGAACTCACCAGGCGTCCGCCTCCCACCGTCTCAGGCGGCAGGTGAGGTAGAATCAGGCCCGCCTGAGATCGCCGGTTTCGATGCGATGTGAGGTGCTCAATGACGATCGTCCGTTCCGCCGCCACGCTGCTCGTCGGTATCGCGGTACTGGGCCCGCCAGTCGCCGCGCAGAAAGGCTCGGCGTCTGCCGACGTCGTCCGCGCCGCCGCCGAGTACCTTGCCGCGTACGCACCGCGGATCTCGGGGGTGTCCCTCGAAGAAGAGTACACGATGCTCGAGGTGCCGGGCGGCCGGCTGGCGAACACGCGCCGGATCACCTCAGATGTCGTTCTCCTTAACCTGGCTGGCAAGGTCATCGCGCTGAGAGACGCATTCGCGATCGACAGCAACCCGTTGCGCAAGAGGGAGCCACGTATCACAGCGCTGCTGGCCAAGCCGACCTCCGCCGCGTGGGGGCAGGCCCAGGCGTACGCCGCCGAGTCTTTCCGCCACCTTCAGGCGGAACTCATCCTCAGCGCGAATGAACCGACACTCGCACTGCAGCTTATTGCCCCCGAGAACCAGTCACGCGTGAGCTACAAGATTGATGGCCGGAAGCGACTGGACGGCGTGGAGGTCGTCGGCCTGCGGTTCCAGGAGCCCAAGACGAAGAACCCGTCGTACATCATCAAGACGCCTGGGAACGCCGAGGCGTCCGGCCGTCTCTGGATTGACCCGTTGACGGGCAGGATTCACCAGACTGAACTGTCCCTGCAGTCGCCGTCCGAATCCGCGCGCATCGCGGTGACCTACGCTTTCAATCCCGCGCTCGATCTCTGGCTGCCCGCGTCGATGAGCGACACCTACGAGATGACTGAACGCACCGCAGGCCTCCAGAATATGGGCGCGGGAGGTTTCAACTCCCGCATGTCCTTCGATTGTCGCGCGACCTATTCGAACCCGCGCCTCACGCCAATCGACCTGGCCGTGCCGAAGTAGGGGCGGCAGCCATACTGGCCCGCCCGGACAAGGCCGGAGGTCGCGTGCCCTATCCGTCAAGCATTTCCCGCATCTTGAGTGTCAGATTCCCGGCCGTGAACGGCTTGGCGATGAAGTGGATGGCACTGCCGAGCGCACCATGGCGCGCGACGGCGTCGTCGGTGTACCCGGACATATAGAGGACCTTGATCTCGGGACGCGTCTCAGCCAGGCGCGTTGCGAGTTCCGAGCCGTGAATTCCCGGCATTACCATGTCAGTCAGCATCAGATGCACGGGTTCACGGTGACGCTCCATCCGCAGCAGGGCTTCCTCGCCGTTACTCGCTGTCAGCACCGTGTACCCGGCCGCCTGAATCATGCGCGTGGCCAGATGGCGAAGCGCCAGATCGTCCTCGACGATCAGGATGGTCTCCGTGCCTCCAGCGACGACGCGCGTTCGCGCCGGGCGAACCACGGATGGCGCCTCGTCGATCCGCGGCAGATAGATCTCGAAACGTGTTCCCCTGCCGAGTTCGGTGTCCACCCAGATGCTGCCGCGGCTCTGTGTGACGATGCCGCGCACCGTGGCCAGGCCGAGCCCCGTGCCCTGGCCCAGCGGCTTGGTCGTGAAGAACGGCTCGAAAATCCGGTCGCGCGTTGCCTCGTCCATTCCAACGCCGGTGTCGCTGACCGCCAACAGTACGTGCGGTCCCGGTTGGATCGGCGGATGGTTCGCCGCGAAGGCTTCGTCAAGGTCAACGCTCCGCGTCTCAATCGTCAGCGAGCCGCCGGTGGGCATGGCAGCCCGGGCATTGACGACCAGGTTCATGATCACCTGCTCGATCTGCCCGGGATCCGCCCGGACACAGCCCATCCCAGGCCCCGGCTTCAGAATGAGATCGACGTCTTCACCGATCAGACGTTGGAGCATCCTGCGCAGGTCCGCGACGGCGGCGCCCAGGTTCATCACTATTGGCTGCATCACCTGCATGTGGCTGAAGGCCAGCAGTTGCCGGGTCAGCGCCGCGGCCCGTTCGCCGGCTCGACCGATTTCCTGCAGGTCCAGCCGCAGCGGATCGTCGCCCGCCAAACCCATTGAGGCGAGCGCGGCCGTGCCGTTGATGACGGTGAGCAGGTTGTTGAAGTCGTGGGCGATTCCCCCGGCGAGCCGTCCAACACTCTCCATTTTCTGGGCCTGGAGCAACTGCGCCTGGAGTTTCTTGCGCGACTCTTCCGCCTGTTTGCGCTCCACCGCGTAACGTGCCGCGCGCACGAGCAGATTCCCGCGAACCTCGCCCTTGACGAAGAAATCCTGCGCGCCCGCCGCAACCGCCGCGACCGCCACGTCCTGGTCGTTGTTGCCCGTGAGCACGATCGTCGCGACTTCGGGCGCCGCACGGTGGAAGGAGACAAAGGTCTCGAGTCCATTGGAGTCAGGCAGTCCGAGATCCAGGAGCACCAGGTTGATGTCTCCGCGTTGCGTTCGCTCGATCGCCCCGGCCAGCCGGTCGATCACCTCCAGCTCGAAGTGAGTCGGGCCGGGCTCGGACAGCAGATCCCGAATCATATCCACGTCGGCCGGATTGTCCTCGACGAGCAGCAGCGAAAGGGTCTGCTTCATTGCCCGGCCCCGTTCGGCGGCAGTTTCACGACGGTCAGCCAGAAGTCCTCGATTGAATGCACGACATTGATGAACTGGGTCAGATCGATCGGCTTGGTAATGTAGCAGTTGGCGTGGAGGTTGTAGCTTCTGAGAATGTCCTCCTCCTCCTTCGACGTAGTCAGGATCACAATCGGGATGCGTCGCAGTTCGTCGTCCGACTTGACCTCCGCCAGGACCTCACGCCCGTTCTTCCTGGGCAGGTTCAGGTCCAGCAGGATCAAGTCGGGGCGCGGGACGTCTGCGTATTGTCCCGTCCGGCGCAGGAAATCCATGGCCTCGATACCATCTGCGGCCACGTGCAGTGTGTTGAGGACTTTGAACCCCGCCAAGCCCTCACGGGTCAGATCCACGTCCCCGGGATTGTCCTCGATCAACAGAATCTCGATTGGCCTACCTGGCGACAATGATGACATCGTGACCTCCCGTGTCAGTCGCTATTGGGGAACCGTAAAATAGAAGGTCGAGCCCTTCCCGGGCTCGGATTCGAACCAGATCCTTCCGCCGTGGCGTTCCACGATCCGTTTGCACACGGCGAGACCGATGCCTGTGCCCGGGTACTCCGGCCGCGTGTGCAGACGCTGAAAGATCACGAACACCCGGTCCGCGTACTGCGCGTCGATGCCGATGCCATTGTCGTTGACCGAGAACTCCCATTCGTGGCCCACATCGCGGGCAGACACATGGACCCGCGGTGGGTCCGCCCTTCGAAACTTGATGGCATTACCAATGAGGTTCTGGAACAGCTGCGCAAGTTGGGTCGCGTCGGCCCGAACGACGGGCAGATCATTATTGGTGACCATCGCCCGGCTTTCCTGGATGGCGGCCTGCAGGTTCCGCAGGGCCTCCCCGAGAACCGCGTGCGAGTCGGTGGCCTCCGGCGGGTTCCCCTTCGTGCTGATGCGTGAGTAGGTCAGCAGGTCGTTGATGAGCCGCTGCATGCGCACCGCGCCGTCGACGGCGTAGTCGATGTACTTATTCGCCTTGTCGTCGAGCTGTCCCTTGTACTTTTCGGCCAACAGCTGCGTGAAGGCGGCGACCATCCGGAGAGGCTCCTGCAAGTCGTGGGAAGCCACATAGGCGAACTGCTCCAACTCCTGGTTAGAGCGCCGCAGGTCCGCCAGCGATCGCCGGAGTTGCTCCTCGGCACGCTTTTGATCGTCAATGTCGTAGTTTGTGCCAAACCACCTGACCACTCGTCCTTCGCTGTCGCGAAGAGGCAGCGCGCGGGTCTTGAACCACCGGTAAACGCCATCGTTTCGCCGAATGCGGAACTCGAGATCGAAATACGACCCAGCCCCGACCGCGGCGTTCCAGCGAGCGATCGTGAGCGCGCGGTCTTCCGGGTGCAACTGCTCGAGCCAGCCAGATCCCAATTGGTCTTGCTCGGGTATCCCGGTATATGCCGTCCACTGAGGGCTGAGGTAATCGCACGGACCGTCAGCACGGCACGTCCAGACCAGTTGAGGCAACGACTCCGTCAATTCGCGGAGACGCTTCTCGCTCTCGCGCAACGCCCCCTCCGCATTCTTCCGTTCGGTGATGTCAATACATGTACCGACCCATTCCCGAGTACTTCCGTCTTCTCCAAACACAGGGAAACCACGGGCCAGAAGGTGCCGATAGACTCCGTCATGCCTCCGCATGCGGTATTCGATCTCATAGTTGCTTCTTGTGGTCACAGCGTTGTTCCACACCTGCAGTGTGCGTTCAAGGTCATCCGGATGAATGGTCGTCGCCCAGCCTGAACCCTGGGCCTCTTCATAGGTCTGACCGCTAAACCTCCTCAACGACGGCACATCCTCCACAATCTCTCCGGCAGGACTGGTCACCCATGCGAGTTGACCTGTCACGTCAACGTACGACCGATAACGCGCCTCGCTTGCGCGCAGGGTGTCCTCTGCGTTCTTGCGTTTGGTGATGTCCTGGCCTTGCGCGATGGTGGCGATGGGCGTCTTGCCGTCGGAGCCAACCAGAGTGGCAGAGTTCCATAGTGCGATCCGGACTGACCCGTCGCGATGCAGGATGGGGATTTCGACCGTCTCCCACCGTTCGCCCGTCAGCGTCTTTCTGATGAGATCCATCGAGGCTTCCACCAGAGCGGGTGGGAAGAGAATCTCCAGCGACTTACCGATGACCTCGGCGCTGTCTCTTCCCGTCATTGCCTCACAGGCGTGGTTGAAGCGCGTGATCATGAATTGCGGGTCCCAGACGATGATCGGCGCATTCGCGTAGTTGAAGAGGTTCTCCAGGTACTCACTGGTCTGCCGCAGTGTCTCATCGGTCCGTATGCGCTCGGTCACGGCGCTGTTGAGGCCCGCCAGCGCCGTCAGAAGAATCATCAGGCTGGCGACTGTGCCGATGGAGAAGACCAGTACCAAGAGCCGGGTCGCGTCGGCCGATTCCCGCTCGCGCTGCCGGAGCAACCGGCGCTCTTCCCTGTTCGCTTGCGCGATCGTTGCGTCGACGTTGTCCTTCAAGCTCTGGCCCTCGCTGGATGCCACGCGTTGAACGGCGGCGGCGTTGCGCGTGCGGCTGATCTCAATGGTCTGCTGCCACCACTGGAGCGCTTCGGTCACCTGTGCTTCAAGCCGGGCAGTCCGCTCCTGCTGGTCGGAGTTGTCGGCGGTCAGGCGGCGCAGGCCCGCCAGTCCTTCGCGGCAGGAGATGGCGGTCGCAACATACGATGTGGCGTACCGTTCATCGTTGGTAATGACATAGCCGCGGGCGCTGGCCTGGGCTTGGGCTATCTCGGCCTGGATGCGCGAGACCGTATACAGCACCTGTTCCGTGTGCGAGACCCACACGTTTGATTCGCCCATCCGAATCAGATTCCGGTTGGTGTTGAGGCCGATAATCAGGAACAGCATCACGCCAGAGAGGAACGCGGCGGTGGCCTTGCCCGTCAGTGACCATCTCGAACACGTACCCTGCCAGGCGATCCAGACGACGACCGTCCCCACCACCGCGAAGACGACCGCAGCGGGCATCGCCATGATGGTGAAGCTCCACCAGCCATAGGCGCCGGGATTCAGCGCGGAATACGAAAGACACGCCGACAGCGCGATGCTCACGACCACCACACCGAGCATCGCGGACACCACCAGCGTCCAGCGTGGTTTGCGGGAGGCAGTGGCCAACCACATCGCTGCCGCCAGCAGCCCGAAGCATAGCGCCCCTTCGGGTGACATGCGGCCCGGTTGCGACGTGCCCACCGTCTCGGCCGTCTCGTGGAAGAGCCATTGATCCACGCCGAAGCTGAGGTCAGTGGCGTATTCGGCCAGGGTCAGCACACCGATCAGGCCGGCCAGCAGCGCGCAGAGTCGGGCGAGGCGCGTGAAGATCGTGGATGGTTGCCGGGTGATGGGTGATCGCGGGAGCGTGGATAGCAGTAGCGCCACACCAATCAGGACAAAGCCCACGGCAGTGTTCGGTTTCACCGAAACCGAGCCGGACACGACGCTTTTCAGCGTGGCGATATCCAGCGTCCAGCCAACGAGCACCAGTCCGCCGACAACAAACGCCACCACGCCCGCGAGCCGCGCCACGAACTCCGATGACACCGATGGAGAGTTCTTGGGTTCAGTCGGCATAGTCCGACCCGTTGAACTGAGTCCCACGACTGTCCTGTGACATCTTCCGAGGCGGCGCCAATTCGAACGACCGGATCAAGCCCGCCAACCTGCCAAACTCCTTCGCCTTGTTAAGGAACTCCCGCGCGCCGGCGGCCCTGGCGATTCGCTCGTAACTGGGGGGGGCAAGGGCAATTCGTCAGGACGAAGATGATGGTCTGGGCCTGGTGCGCTCGATGGCTCGCAACAGGACCGCAGATCGGCGGCAATATACACCCCCCGCCAGACCCTGTCGAGGGGAACGGCCCACCGTGACTCCGTGTGAACCTCGCAGGCGGGCTAACGCAACTCCTCGATGTGAGGGGCCAGCAGTTCGCGCAGACGCGCGAATCTGGCGTATCTGCAAATATTGGTGCGCGCGTGGCGAAGCGTGCGCGGCATGTACTGGATGTACACGGGGTTCCGGCGCGTCGCGGTTTGGTAGCCGAACGTGCCGAGCGCCTTCAGATTGCGCTGCAGCGCCATCAGGTCGAATCGTCGCCTGAATTCATCGAGATCGGTCTGCGACGCCGGGCAACCCTTCAATGCGAGGAAGTACGCGATGAACTGCTGGACGTCTTCCTCGCCGATGTCCACGTACGAATCGCGCAACAGGGACACCAGGTCGTAGGTGTCAGGGCCCATCCTGGCGTCCTGGAAGTCGATGATGAAGAGCTGGTCTCCGCGGAGCATCAGATTGCGGCTGTGATAGTCGCGGTGGCAGAGCACGCGCGCCTCTCCGGCGAGTTCCTGCGCCATGTCGCGGCACTCGGTGCTGATCGCGTCACGGGCGGCAGGCGTGATCGTCGCGCCGCGGTATCCGACGACGAAGTGCTTGACGAAGAAGTCGAACTCCCACATCAGCTTGTCGACGTCAAAGGCGACCGAGTACGGAATGTACCGGTCGGATGCCAGTTCCTGGCCCCGCTGCTGGATGGCCGCGATGAACTGAATGGCCTGGCGGTAGAGCGCCGCGTGGGCCGCCTCGGCCGCCGCGCCCACGTGGGCCTGAAGCGTGACGTCGCCCAGGTCCTGCTGGACGAGGATGCCGAGATCCTCGGCGTGCCCGAGAATGCCCGGGATCGGAACGGGGACCTGGCCGAGCAGCGATGCGACGTTGACGAAGGGAAGGGCATCGTAACTGAAGGGCGTCGCGTTCAGCGCCAGCACGAACGTCTGGCCGTCCCGCAGAATCACCCGGAAGTACCGCCGGTCCGACGCGTCGCCGGTCAGCAGCAGCACCCGGGCGCCCGCCTCGGTCAGGCCGGCGCGAGCGAGGTAGGCGTTGATCGGGTCGGGCAGCGGGACATCCGGGGCACCCTTGAGCGTCGCCATGGTCACAAACACTCCGGAGTGATTGTTCTTCGGGTCCCAACGGCGTCACGCCGCCAGGACCGCGTGCCGGGCTGGAGCCCGGCGATCCCAGGGGTATCACACCAACGGGAGTTCGTAGGGGCGCGATTCATCGCGCCCGCCGACCGAATCCGTCAATCGGCGACACCAGCAGATCTCCGACCACGCGCTCACCGGGTTCTGTCGGGCGGCCATCCGAAGGCCGGATGACCGATCGCCGGTAGCGCGCGCCGTCCGGGATCGAGACGCCACCCGCCACGACCGACCAATCGAGCAGCGCGCCCCGTCCCACCCGCACATCATCCCACAGGACGCAGTTGGCGATGCGGGCGTCGTCAGCGACGGCCACGCCGCTCCCGAACAGGCGGTCGCCCGCGCCCTCGATCCGCGCGATGTCGAGACACGTATCGAGATAGTCTGCCGCGGTACCGATGTCGCGAAAAGACGCCTCGCTGACAAACGCGCGCACACAGCCCGGCCGTCGAGCCATCATCTCTCGGTAGATGCCGGTGATCGTCTCGGCCGGAACGTCCTTCTTGAGCGGGACGAACACATTCGCGTTCACGGCCTGCACGCCGACGAAATGAAGACCCGTGTTGGCCGACCCGGGTGGCGTGAACCCGGTGACTCGTCCAGTCCCGTCAACCGTGACGCCGCCGTAATGAAGCGGGTCCGGATTGGCAACCAGCGCCAGCGTCACCTGGGCGCTCGACTGCTCGTGGTCGGCAGCGAGCTCGGCGAGGTTGACGTCTGTCAACGTGTCGCCGTTGACGACATAGAACTGGTCGGCCGCCAACAGCGGCAGGGCGCGCGCCGGGCCGCCCGCACTTCCGAGGAGACGGCGTTCCCATGAGTAGCGCACCTGAACCCCAAACCCGGTGCCGTCTCCGACGGCGGCCGTAATCGTCGCCGGCAGATGATGCAGATTGAGGACGGTCGAGCGGACACCCGACGCCGATAGCCACCGGAGGATGCGGCCGACGAGCGGCACGCCGGCGACCGGTAGAGCCGGCTTGGCGCAGAGCAGGGACAGCGGACGCAGCCGGGTACCGACTCCTGCTGTCAGCACCATCGAGGGCCACGTGGCGCCGCCCGCCGATCGCGCGCCGCTCGCCTCGGTCATCAGGAACGGCCCGGGTCGTCGAAGACCATGTCCTGGCCCTTGAACCCGAGCGCCTCACGCGTCTTCATGAAGAGCCGGTAGTACGAATCGAGAATGTAGTCGCTCGTGCCCTTGCCCATCGCGGCGGCCATCCGCGTGATGCCATCGGAGGTACCCTCGATTTCGACGAACGTGCCCACGGGCGTTTCGTCGACGGCGATGATGACGCCATCGGCCGTGAACTCCTCGCGGTACTTCTCGTAGTGGAACCAGGCGCGCAAGCCTAGACGATCGAGAATCTCTCGAAGCCTGTCGCCGTCGGCCACGGCCGTTTCGAGCTCCTCGCGCAACTTCATCGGCCCCGGCTGAACCGGTCCCTTGAACGTCAGGATGCTGGCCGGCCCGTCTCGCCGGATGCGGAGCATGTTCCGCTCGCGCCGAAGCGATTCGGCATCGGTGTCCAACAGGCTGTCCTGCTGCAGCCGCCGGGCATGGATCGGCGTGGCTCCGGCGGCGACAACGGCGGCGCGGGCCTCGGCGGGGGTATCGAATCGGAGTTTCACTTCCCGTTCGAGCATGCCTGATCAATGTACGCGGTTTCAGTGCGCGGTGACAATGCCGGCCGCTGGCGGGAGGACGCCTCCCTCGCCGGACTTGCCGAGCACGAGCACGCTGTGGCTGCTGCCCAAGGCCCCGGGTACGAGAAGCGACTTGAGCGCGAGGCGATCGCGCAGCCGATCCGGGCGCTCCAAGTCACCAATCAGTCCGCCGCGCTCCACCAGATTGAGCAGGAATCGAGACTGACTGGAAAGCGACAGCGTCGCGAGGCCAACCCGGGCCGCTTCGCGCCGAAGCGTCGTGAAATCGACGTGCGTCGTCAGATCGCGCGTGCCAGGCGCCACGAGCCATGACGGCGCGGCGTGATGGACTGACGCCGGCGACGTCATCCGATGGTCCGGCGCCGCCGGCGGATCGGCCATGTGACGCGAGAATGCGGTCAAGGTCCCGACGGCGTTCGGGCCGGCGTACATCGTCTGGGCCTCGTAGCCGTAGTCGATGAGGATCACGAAGCCACGTGCCAGATGGCGTGAGACGTCGCGAATCCAGTCGATCGCGGCGAGATTGACGTCGACGGCGGCGCCGGCGTGCAAGGCGATGCCGAGATCCTCGAAGTACTGGGCCAGCCGTTCCGTCGAGGGCGGTCCCAGACGTTCCACCAGCGAATCGCCATCGGCGTCGACATAGATCTCGCCCAATCCGGCAGGCGTCATCACGACCAGATGCACGGGAAATGCGTCGAGCAACTCGTTGGCGACCAGTACGCCGGCATCGACGTCTGGCAGGTCTCGCGACGACGAGGCCATCCTCGATGCGTGCGGGCCAAGCGTGCCGAGCTGCGCGGCGCGGGCGGCCTCACTTCGTTCGACCAGGTGAAGGCGAATTGTGTCGTAGAGTGCGGGCTCCCGTCGCCGAAGCGCGTCGAGGACGTCCCGAGCCAGTCGCCCGTTTCCGGCGCCTGCTTCTACAACGTGGACGTGTTCGAGTCGGGCGCTGCTGCCGGCTTGCAGGCGGTGCGAGAAGTCGGCGATCTGGAGCGCCAGCAACTCGCCGAAAAGGGGACCCACGTCGACGCTGGTGACAAAATCGCCCGCGCGGCCCGATCGTTGGACCGCGCGGGCGTAGTAGCCGGCGCCCGGCGCATAGAGCGCCACTTCCATAAACTCGGCCACCGTGATCGGGCCCGCGTGCCGGATGCGATCAACCAGCAACGCGCGGCAGTCTGGCTCCATCACCGTAGCCGTCAGCTGAGGCTATTCCTTCGTGATGACCACGAATCGCTGTGACCCCTGGCTGAAGAGCAGGAGCTGAACCGCGCCGCCCGCCCGCACCGCCGCCATCGCCTTGCTGGCCTCCGCGACGGTGGTGACCGGGTTCCGGTTGATCCTCAGGATCACATCCCCGGGGCGAATTCCCTTGCGCGCCGCGTTGCTGGTCGGATCGACATCGGTCACGAGCACGCCCTGTGTGCCGGGCGGCACCTGAAGTTGGCGCGCCGCATTCGCGCCGAGCGGGCCGAGCGTGATGCCGAAGCCGCTGCCAACTTCCGCGTCGCTCGCTGTCGCAGTGGCAGTACGGTTTGCCTCGGCGTCGAGGTCCAGTTCCTCGACGGTGACCGACATGCTCTTCTCGACCTTGTCTCGCAGTACCTTCATCGGCACCGTGGCACCGGGTTTCGTGGCCATCACGAGACTGATGAGCGCCTGGCGATTGGGGATCGGCTTTCCGTTGAACTCGAGGATCAGATCGCCCGGATCGATGCCGGCCTTGGCGGCCGGCCCCGCCAGTACCTCCGACACCAGCGCGCCCTTGCGCTCCTTCAGGTCGAACTCGGCCAATTCGCCCCGCTGCAGGTCCGCCACCGTGACGCCAATCCGGCCTCGCACGACCTTACCCTTCTCGAGCTGAGGCAGGATGTCCCTGACCGTGTTGATCGGAACGGCGAATCCGATCCCGATGTTGGCGCCACGCGCGCTGTCGGTGTAGATCGCGCTGTTGATGCCGATCACTTCGCCGCGCAGATTGAGCAGCGGCCCTCCCGAATTGCCCGGATTGATGGCGGCATCGGTCTGCAGCATGTCCTCGTAACGGCCGTCTGCAACCGACATCGGTCGCCCGAGCGCGCTGATGACGCCCACGCTCACCGTGTGGCTCAAGTTGAACGGGTTGCCGATCGCCATCACCCAGTCGCCCGGCTGCATCTGGGTGGAATCGCCAAGCCTGGCCTCAGGCAGCGGATGGCCGACCTTGTCGGTCAACTGAATGAGCGCCGAGTCGGTCAGCTGATCGTGCCCGATGACCTTGGCCTGGTAGACCTGGTCCTCCTCGCCGTACAGGCCGACCTCGATCTTGGTCGCGCCCTCAACCACGTGATTGTTGGTGAGGATGTACCCGTCCTTGCTGATGATGAACCCCGTGCCGGCGGCCTGCGTCACTTCCTCACGCGGCTGACGGTTGCGCGGCTGCGGAAAGAACCGGCGGAGCTGATCCTCATTACCGCCGAACAGGTCGGTCAGATCCTGAGCCGCCCGCTTGGACGTGGTCCGGACATTGACCACGGTGGGTGTCACGGCCTTGGCAATATTCCGGAATGTCTGCGCGTCCACCGGACCCGCGGTCGGCGTGCTCGCGCCCACCTGGGGCACGAGTGTCTGGGCGTCCGAGCGCGGCGACAAATCAAGGCGCGAAGCAACCACCATTCCCACTGCCACCGACGCGACGGCGATGAGTCCGGTGTAGAAGAACGTGGTCTTGCGACTGGACATACCAACCCTCCAATATCGATCAGGTCCCGGCGATCCGACCTCTGCCCTGCCCGAACAACCGCGTCGGACCAGCGAGGGGGCCACCAAAAGTATACGCCGACCGTCCCTGGAACCGGTCTCAAAACCCGTTCTGGCGTCCTTGGAACGGGCTGCTCACGCAGATCTTGATGACGTTTCCAGTTCTGACGCCAGCCTGGCTCGGGAAGTTTGGCTTCCGAAACCATCGGCAGGTCGGAGGCGTCTATAATTATGAGATCCTGCGGCCATCAGCGGCGACGACTCCTTGTCGTGCCGGGGGCCGCTGAAAAGAGAGACTGTGTTCAGAACCGCGACAACGGCCGTCACGATTTGTCTCGTTTCCGCAACGCTGGCCGGCCAGCCGCCGCCGCCAGCCACCCAGCCATTGCAGCAGGTTCCGCCCATCACGTTCCGATCGGAAGTCAGCTACGTCGAAGTCGACGCGGTCGTGGTTGACGCGCGGGGGAACTTCGTCCGGACGCTCGGCCAGGGTGATTTCCAGGTCTTCGAGGACGGCAAGCCGCAGAAGGTGTCGGCGTTCTCGCTGGTGGACATCCCGGTCGAACGCACCGAGCAACCGGCGTTTCTCGGCCGCGCCGTGGAACCCGACGTTCGCTCGAACGCGAAAGCACCCGACGGCCGGATGTACGTCCTGCTCCTCGACGACATCCACACCGACTTCCGTCGAACAGGTCAGGTGCGGCGGACCGCGAAGCAGTTCGTGGACAGGTTTCTTGGCGCCAACGATCTCGCGGCGGTGGTTCATGCCAGCGGCCGCGCCGACGCCGGTCAGGACTTCACCAACAACAAGCGTCTGCTCGATCGGGCGATTGACCAGTTCTCCGGGCGCAAGCTCCGCTCTGCCACGCTCAACAAGATCGACGACGTCCTGATGAAGAGAAATACGCCAATGGCGGGGAGCAGCGCGCCGGCCGACCCGGAGGAACAGGAACGCGCGTACAATGCGCGCTCGCTGCTTTCGACGATGGCCAACCTGGCCGAGTACATGTCCGCGATCCACGGCCGGCGCAAAGCCATCGTGCTGCTGAGCGAAGGCATCGACTACGACATCAACCGTCCGATAGAAATGTCCGAGGCGTCCACGATCAGGCAGGAGACCGCCGATGCGATTGGCGCCGCGACCCGGGCCAATATCAACATCTACGCGCTCGATCCGCGAGGCCTGACCTATGCAGGTGGTGATGACATCAACCTGATCGGCCTGCCGTCCGACGATCCCAACGCGAATACCCTCGGGATGACCTCGCTCTACGGCGAGATTCGCCTGTCGCAGGACAGCCTCAGAACCCTGGCCGATGAGACTGGCGGCTTTGCCGTGACGGCCACGAACGACACCGCCGGCCAGCTGCAGAAGATCGTTGATGACAACAGTGCCTACTACGTGCTCGGGTACTACCCGACCAACGAACGGCGCGACGGCCGGTACAGAAAGCTCGATGTCCGGTTGACGCGTCCCGGCCTGATCGTGCATGCCCGCAAGGGCTATGTCGCGCCCTCGGGAAAAGCGCCGTCCGCCAGGAAAGCCGACGCAACCAACACGACGTCTCCCGCCGTGCGGGACGCGCTGAACAGCCCGCTCCAGACAACGGGATTGACCCTGTCGATGTTCGCCGCGCCGTTCAGGGGGCCGTCGCCCAACGCCACGCTGACGATCGTCGCGCAGTTCAGCGGCCAGGATCTCGCCTTCACCGAGAAGGACGGCAAGTTCACCAACCTCGTCGATCTGTCCTACATCCTGGTCGACCCGCAGGGAAAGGTCGTCGCCGGGAACAAGGACAGCATCACCATGGGCCTCAAGCCTGAGACCTACCGGCAGGTCAGGCGAGTGGGCTTCCGGTTTCAGTCAAAGGTGGACGTGCCGCCCGGGCGCTACTCGCTGAGGCTCGCCGTGCACGAGAGCGGCGGGCGCGTCGGTTCGGTGTTTGACGACCTGGTGGTGCCAGACTTCTCGAAGGAGCCGCTGACGATGAGCGGGCTGGTCGTGACGTCGGCAACCGCGGGGCAGGTCCCGACCGCCGGGACGTCGGACTTGCGCAACCTCTTGCCGGCGCCGCCCACCACGGCGCGGGAGTTTGCGTCGAGCGATCAGCTCGCCGTCCTGGCCGAGGTCTACGACAATCTCGGCGCGCAGTCGCATGCGGTCGAGATCACGACCACGCTGCGATCTGACGGTGGAAGGACCGTCTTCAGCCACACGGAGCGACGACAGAACTCAGAATTGGCGGGGGCGCGGGGCGGCTACGGTTATACGTCGACGGTGCCGTTGACCGACCTGGTGCCTGGACTGTACGTGCTGAAAGTGGAGGCGCGGGCGAGCTTGGGCAAACCCATGAGCGTCGCCCGCGAAGTCCAGTTCCGGATCGTGCCGTCCTAGAATTTCTTGACCGTCTTGATCTTGATCTTCCCGTTGGCGTGATCGAACTGGTAGCTATCCCTGAACATCTTGGGATCACGCGGGCATTCCAGGGTGATCGTCACCTCTTCGCCAGGCTGAATCGGCTTCCTGACCCGCTGGGTCACGGCGGACACGGGCTGGGGGCTGTTCGCCTTGTCCCACCAGTACTGGGTGACCTTGAGGCCGGCGATCGACCCGGTCGGGGAGTTGTTCTTCAGCTTGATGACGGTGCGGATGACGTTGGCCTTGAAGTCGGGCACCGCGACGGGCAGGATGAGCTGAATCTCGGCCTCTCCCTTGAGCGGCGCCACGTACTTTGTCTGGGCGACAACAGGTCCGACCGACAGGGCGAGGATGACGAGCACCGCAGCGGCGGCGTAAACGACACGGATCATATTCCCTCCAGGGGGCAACAATGAGGCCTCGGGCAACCAAACCAGCCCCCCGAATTATAAGACGCCGCGGCCGAAAGCTCAAATAGGCGGCACGACAGCGGAGCCGGTTACATCTCGCCGTTCCAGTCTTCGGGCTCAGGGTTGGCAGACCGATACACTTCGAGGTGCCACTTCCCTCCGCCCCAGGGTTCGACGACTTCCGAGACGACCGCGTCCACCACAATCTCAGAAAACGTCCGCGTTTCCGGGTCGCCTTCAAGATGGTACGCCGGGTCGTCCCAGAGGAAGGTTGGATACAGCACGAGCGTGAGAAACAGGTCGAACCCGTCGTCAATCACGATCAACTGCCCGCACGGCCGCTTGAGCGTGGAGTGATAGACCAGGTACTTCTCGGCGCTCTGTGCCCTGATATAGCGCTTGACCGCGAATTCCTTCGCGACGATTTCCTCGACGGCGATCTTCTTGTCCCAGCAATCGGAGCAGTAGCGCTCGTCGCCGCGCGGTTCCGAGACGTCTTTCGCGCCGCAGAGCGCACACCGGACTTTTTCCGCCGACTTCTTCGCCATTGACGAAATCTTATCCCAGTTTCAGACGGGCGGCTGGCCGTCGCGCTTCCCGAGCCCCATCATCGGGCCGTACATCTCTTCTACGTACTGTTTCACCATCCGCCGGGTCGTGAACGCCGGCATCGCCGACCGGATGGACTGCTTGACCACCTGGACCCACGCGCGCGGCAGATCGTTCGCATCGCGATCGTAGAAGGCCGGAACGATCCGCGTCTCGAGCAGATCGTAGAGGGCATCGGCGTCGGCCGCATCCTGTGCCGCCGGATCCGTCCCGGTCGCGTGGCCGTCGATGAGCCACCCGTTCGACCCGTGGAAGCCTTCGGCCCACCATCCGTCGCCGATGCTCAGGTGAGGGACCCCGTTGATCGCCGCCTTCATGCCGCTGGTGCCGCTGGCCTCGAGCGGCTTTCGGGGGTTGTTGAGCCAGACATCGCAGCCGTGGACGAGGTAATGGGCGACGTGCAGGTTGTAGTCGTCGACAAACGCGACGCGGCCGCCGAATGCCGGATCGGTGGCTTTCGTGTAGACCTGCTGCAGGTGGTGCTTGCCGGTCTCGTCGGCCGGGTGGGCCTTGCCGGCGAAGACCAATTGCACCGGCCGCCGGAAGCCGTTCACGATCGCCGCCAGACGCTTCGGATCGTGGAAGATGAGCTCGGGCCGTTTGTACGCGGTGAACCGCCTGGCAAAGCCGATCGTCAGCGCTCGCGGATCGAGCAGGGTCCCGGCAGCCACGACCTGGGCGGCGCTGTCGTGCTGCGCGCCCCAGCGCGATCGGGCCCGATCCCTGATGAACTGAAACAGATCGGCGCGGAGCTGGAACCGGACGGCCATCAGTTCCTCGTCCGGGATGTCGAGCACGCGGTCCCAGAACTCCGGCTCGTCGATCCGATCGCGCCAGCGGGATCCGAGCGTGCGGTCGAACAACTGCGCCATGTGCGTGGCCAGCCACGTGCCGACGTGGACGCCGTTGGTGACGTGCCGGATCGGAATCTGATCGGTTGGCATGCCAGGCCAGAGGCCCGTCCACATGTTCCTGGTGACCTCGCCGTGGGTCTTGCTCACGGCGTTAATGGCAGACGCCGAGCGCATGGCCAGGGCCGTCATGTTGAACATCGGCCCAAGTCCGTTGTCGAAGGTGCCAAGCGCCAGGAAACGCTCGCGCCATCCCCGCAGGTCGGGACGGGCCGGCCCGATGAAGGTCTCGATGAGATGAAACGGGAACGCGTCGTGGCCGGCCGGCAGGGGTGTGTGCGTCGTGAAGACGGTCGTTCTGCGGACCTCGGCCAGCGCCTCGTCGAACGAGGCCCCTCGCTCCTCCAGGTCCCAGAGTCGCTGGAGCACGACGAATGCCGCGTGCCCCTCGTTCAGGTGGTAGAGCGACGGCGCGAGCCCCATGGCCTTGAGCACGCGGACGCCGCCGAGGCCAAGCACGATTTCCTGCTGGATGCGCGTTTCCTGGTTCCCGCTGTACAGACGCGCCGACAGCTCGCGATCCCAGGCGGGATTTCCCTCGATATCGGTGTCGAGCAGGTAGAGCGACACGTGGCCCGCGCGAACGTGCCAGGCCGCCACCTTCAGCGTGCGATCGGCGAGCGGCACCTCCACGATGCACGGCTCGCCGTCGGGTCGAAGGGCCGGCTCGATCGGGGCGTCGTTCCAGTCGAGCTTCTCGGAGGCCTCGAGTTGCCAGCCGTCCGCCGTCACCTTCTGATGGAAGTACCCCTGGGGATACATGAAGCCCACGCCGACAAACGGCAGCCCGAGGTCGCTGGCTTCCTTGCAGATGTCACCGGCCAGCACACCGAGCCCGCCGGCATAGATCGGCAGCGACTTGTGGAGCGCGAACTCGGCAGAGAAGTACGCGATGGCGCCGACCGGATGCCCGTTCTTCGTGTGCGCCCACCACGTCTCCTTGGCGGCACGCGCCTCGCGCAACCCGCGGATCATGTCGTCGTAGATGGCGAGAAACGTGCGGTCGCGCGAGACCTCCTCGAGACGCTCCGGCGTGATCAGGCGCAGAATCTTCACCGGGTTGTGGGCCGTCGAACGCCACAACTGGTAGTCGAGTCGCCTGAACAGCTCTCGTGCCTGGTCGTTCCAGCTCCACCAGATGTCGGAGGCCAGATCGCCGATGTCCTTGATTCGGTCGGGAACAGGCGGAAGCGAAGACGTCATTCCTGAAAACCCCGTGTCATTCGTGTGCAGGCGCGAAGGTGTGTATCGTACCGGCGCCGGCGCCGGCCGTCAAACCGGTTGTCGGCGACTCCCCCGCGCGGTAGAATCGGCGCGTTATCTATACCTCAAGCAGGGGCACGGCGGCATGCCGTGCCCGAACGGATTCAGGAGCCAAACCATGATCCGGAAAGTCAATCGTCGTGAATTCGTGCTGTCGGGAGCCGCGGCGGTCGCGGCAGTTGCCACCGTGACGCCGGATGTCGTGATGGGGCAGGCCCCGACGATGATCGTGAAGAAGACCGTCAAGCCGGTGGTCGTCTCGTCGGCCAACGGGAATCGCTTCAAGAATGGCGGGGACGTGACCGGCGTCGAGAAGGCGTTCAAGCTGATCACCGGCGGATCGGACGTGCTGGACGCCCTCATCGCGGGTGTCAACCTCTGCGAACTCGATCCGACCGACACCAGCGTGGGATACGGCGGCCTGCCGAACGCGAATGGCATCGTCCAGCTGGACTCGTCGGTGATGCACGGCCCGAAAGAGCGCGCCGGCGCGGTCGCCTGCATCGAGGGCGTGCGAACGCCATCGCTGGTGGCCAAGGCTGTCGCCGAAATGACCGACCATCACTTGATCGCCGGCAAGGGCGCACAGGATTTTGCGCGGTCGCTGGGGTTCACCATCGAGGACGACCTGAACACCGAGAAGTCACGCGGCCTGTGGCTGGAATGGAAACGACGGACTGATCCGGACCACTATCTCGACCCGATCAAGCGGTCGGAGGCGTACTACCGGAGCGGGCTCCAGATGGTGAAGGACGGGCTGATCGAACTGGACCATTTCTGGGGCACCATCAACTGCGACGGCTTGAGCCCGAAGGGTGAGATCTGCGGCGTGACGACCACGAGCGGACTGGCGTGGAAGATCCCCGGCCGCGTGGGCGACTCGCCGATCCTCGGCGCGGGGTTGTACGTCGATGGCGAGGTCGGGGCGGCCGGATCAACCGGACGCGGCGAGGCCAACCTCTATAACCTGTGCTCGTTCCTGATCGTCGAGGAAATGCGCCGGGGTCTCGCGCCCAAGGACGCGGGGATGGTCGCGCTCAAGCGCATCAAGGCGAACACGATAGAGAAGCGATTGCTGACCAGGAGCGGCAACCCGAACTTCGCGATCAACTTCTACATTCTGAATGCGAAAGGCGAATTCGCGGGCGTCTCCATGTACCCCTCGAAGTACGCCGTGTGCACGGAAGCCGGCCCGCAGACCGCCGACACCGAACCGCTCATCCCCACCCCATTGGTGCCGGAACTGTAGCGAGAAGGCGGAGTCGGGTTTCCGACAGGATCACTATTTCGGCGAATGCCGGTAGGTCGCCAGCAGCTCGCGGACCCGGTCGATTGGAAGGGCTTCGACCGTCCGCGTGCCCGCCGTTACCGTCGTCGCGCGCAGCAGCGAGTTATACACCGCCTCTTCGGTGGCCTCGAGGGCGGCCTCGAACAATCCGGAGACGCCGTCGGTCGGCAGAATGGTCCGGGCCACCGGCAGACGGGCGCCGAATCGGCTCCGTAAGGCCGGCGCGGTCGTGAACGCAATCGCAAAATCACCGCTGCCGTTGCTGTAGGACGAGCCTGTGCGCGCGAGGCCGAAAGCGGCGCGGGCGGCGAGCCGCTTGAGATCGCGCGCGTCGAGCGGCGCGTCGGTGGCGACCACGATCATGCAGGAACCGTCGGCCGGATCGGACGCGGCCGCGCCGGGCCGGGCTGGCGCGAAGGCATGGCGGCCGAGGGCCTTGCCGACAGGCAGCCCATCCATCATCAGCACGCCGCCGAAATTCGTCTGTACGAGCACGCCCACCGTGTAGGCGCTGGCGGGCTGCGCGCCAGGGCCGGCTGGCGCGGGCACGAGCCGAGACGACGAGCCAATGCCGCCTTTCCACCCGAAACACTGAGTCCCGGTACCGGCGCCCACGGATCCCTCGTCGACAGCGCCCCCGCGGGCCGATGCAATCGCCGCCGTGACGTGCTCCCGCGTGACGTGACGGCCGCGGATGTCGTTCAGGCCGCCGTCATTGGTTTCGCCGACCAGCGCATTCACCGAGCCCACATCGGCATTGCCAGGCTGAGCAAGGGTCCACGCGACCACCGCGTCGACCGCCACACCGACCGCGAGGGTGTTGGTCAGCACGATGGGTGTTTCGATCGTGCCCAGTTCATCGACCTGCGTCGATCCGGCGAGCTTGCCAAACGCGTTGCCGACGAATACCGCGCCGGCCACCTTGTCCTGGAACAGATTTCCGGCGTGCGGCAGAACGGCCGTCACACCCGTCCGAACCGAGTCGCCCTGCAGGAGCGTCGTATGACCGACGCGGACGCCCGCAACATCGGTGATGGCATTGAGCGGTCCCGGCGCCAGCACGCCAGGCGCGATGCCGAGGTCCCGGGCCCGTGGCCGGGCTGGTTGCGCGGCGAGGTCCATGGCCGCCACCGCAAGAATCACAGCGACAACCCCTGCCGCGATGCCCTTCATCACAATCCCTCCAGGCTATCTCCAGCGCCAGATGCCGATCAGGCCGATGATGACGCCAATCAGCCCGGCCAGAAGAGCCACGACCGGCGTGAGCGCGTGGACCCACTGCTTGAACGTCCAGATCCGCTCCTGCGTCACGCGCCGCTTCAGCTGGCGCTTGCCATCGGGCGTGAGGTACCAGAGGTCGAATTCCTCGTCGTGAATCCACCAGTCGCGCGGCGGGTCGATGCCGAATCGCTCGGCCCTGCGGCGGAGCCGGCGGCTCACGATGGTCTCGAGACGCAGATCGGGAAGACGGCACTGCGCAAGATACGAGGTCATCGCGGCGTCGAAGTCGTTGCCGGTTGACGCGGTCTTGAACGTCGGCTTGAAGGTCGCGCCGATGCGTTCAAGATCGCGTCGGATGCCCATGCGATAGGAGCGTTCGAACCGACGCTCGCGCCACCAACGGGACAGACTCATGATCCACCTCTGGTCGGAGGTTTCGGGCGCCTGCGCCTTGTCCACCGATCTCCGCACGGCTCACGGCTCGCGGCGCCACGGCCGACGGGCATCACGGACTGCTTGCGCATCTTATGCGTCCGTGCTCCCGTAAGCAACGTGGCAGCCGTCCCACGCCGGGATAGAATAGGGTGTCGGCGCGAGAGGCGTGCGACGCAATCCAGGAGGCATCCGTGACCAACGAGGCCGCTCCGCTCGGCCCCGCCCGACTCTGGCGCGACCTGACGATCGATCAACGGCTGGCGCTCTCGGCGGCGCTCTGGGCGGATCAGGAGTCCGTGCCTCAGCAGATGGACGCTGTGCAGTTGATTGCCCGTCAGCTGAGATTCCGGCCTCAGAGCGTGCTCGCGGAGCCCGTTGAGAAGCGCACCCGCCAGCTGGCGAGTCTGCACACCGTGTCAGAGAGCGTGGCCGACCGGGCGCTCGTGGTCTACCATCTCACCAGCCAACGGCCCATGCTCGAAGCGTTTCTGACCCGCCTCGGCATCAATCACGAAAACGGCATGATCACGGACACTCACGTGACCCCACCCGATCCGGCCGCGTTACGAGACGCCGCGACGGCGCTGGCCACGGAATTCCCCGCCGGCGCGGTGCGGCTCTACCTTCGAACGCTGGCCGGCCAGGACCCGGAAACGTGGAGCGCCCTGGCAGCGATCGCTACAGAGATCCCGTCTTCCTGACAGCCAGCATCACGCTCGACGTGCCCTCGTGCCAGTGGTAACCGAAGGAGAAGGGCAGTTCGCGTGCGACTCCCGGCCGTTGATAGACCGCGTCCAGGTCCTTCTGGAATCCGTAGTTGAAATCCTTGATTGGGGCCGAGTACTTCCCGTAGAAGGTCAAGTTCCACTTGGCGGCATCGAAGAATCTGTACGGCACGCCGGTGTCGTCCTGCAGCAGCGATGATGACTGCTCCAGCACCGTGCTCCGGACCAGGGAGAACCGGTCGTCGTGCATCAGGTACGAGGCCGACTTCACGAACGTCGTGAGGGGCCCCAGGCCCTTCAGATAGTTCAGCAACTGGGTGCGTGTCGAGTACGCCGGATTCATCATGTCGACGCGGATGTACGTGACCTGCTGGATCCGATCCGAGTTCGGCCCGACAAACGACACCGTCACCGATGGCAGCCTCCCGCTGCGCGGCCGGATTGTCCCCGCCGGGTCGGTCCCCGCTGCTGCGGCCGGCGCGGCTGCGGCCGGCCGGTTCCACGGGCCATCGGTCTCGATGCGCACGATCTTCGCGTCGAGCCGCGCGAGGAACGTGAGAATCACGGGCAGGGTGCCGTCCACTTCCGCCGTGCGCAATTCCGACTGCATCGTCTTGGTAATGAAGTAATCGCGCTTGAAGATGTCGGAGAGCGCCTCGAACAACTGCGCCAGCTCGGCATCAATCTTGTCGTCCTTCATCTTCTCGATGGCCGGAATCGATCCAACCGACTCAAGGCCGAATAGCAGGTAGGTCTTGCACGACGGATAGATCAGATACGCGTTGAGGAAGTCGGGGCCCCCGAACGGGTAGAAGAGCGTGTCGCATCCGTCGGCGATCGCCTTGAATTCCTTGTTGCGCCACTCGCGCATCAGCCCGAATCTCTGCTGCTCGACCTGTGCCCAGTTCGCGTCGAATTCCTTCTTGTGTGCCTTCCAGCTTGCACGGGCGATGACAGGTGCGAACCGCTGCACATCCTCGGGATCCATCCCGGCAATGACCCGAGCCTGATCGGTCAGGCCGTGATCATAGGCCACGGTCGGTTTCGGCGCCGGTTCCTGGGTGACGGGAGGCGCGGCGGGACGGCCGCTCTCCCCGGCGGCTCCACCGCATCCGGGCAGTCCGGTGACCAGCGCGAATGTCAGCAGGGCAGTCGTCGTGACGTGAGTACGGAGCGTAGCGGTTACCATAAATGCTGGTCCTTTACTGCAAAGACAACCGATCCTGTCAGTCTACCGCCAACCACCGCAACCGGGTCAGTATTGTTGTGGCGCCGGCTCTGAAGACCCGGCATTCGGGATCCGGCTTCCAACCGGCAGCTTCCAGCGGGCGGCTTGACACCGGCAGCCCCGTGGCCCCAGAGTCAGAATCGATATGCTGCAGGCGTCGTTGCTGGTCGCCGCCTACGAGGCCGGCTACTTCCCGATGGCGCAGGATAGCGGCGAGATCCACTGGTACTCGCCCGACCCCCGCGGCATCCTCCCGATCGAGGCATTTCATCCGTCGCGGCGGCTGCTGAGAGTGGTCCGGTCCGGTCGGTTCGACGTGACGGTGGACCACGCCTTCCGGGACGTCATGCTGGCCTGCGCCGCCGACCGCGATGACGGCACCTGGATCAACGGCGAGATTGTCGACAGCTACTGCGCGCTGCACGCACGCGGCCTCGCGCACTCGATCGAAGCCTGGCACGAGGGCGCGCTCGCTGGCGGCCTCTACGGAGTCAGCTTGCGCGGCGCGTTCTTTGGCGAGTCGATGTTTCACCGCGTGACCGACGGATCGAAGGTGGCGCTGTGGCGCCTGTGCGGTATCCTGAGGGCGTGCGGCTATCGTCTGCTCGACGTCCAGTGGCTGACGCCGTTTCTGGCCACAATGGGCGCGGTGGAGATTCCGCGTGACCTCTACCTGACCGAGCTCCAGGCCTCCATGCAGCTCGATTGCCGGTTCGACGAGCGAACGTGAGGAGGAACAGATGCCGCCGCGTACCGTCTACCACCTGAATATCAACTCGGACGACATCGAGCGGGCGACGGTCGCGCTGCTGCCGGGTGCCCCGGGACGCGTCGAGGCACTTGCCAGGACGGCGCCCTTCGCGCGCAGCCGCGAACTCGCCTTCAAGCGTGAGTACCGGACCTGGATCGCCTATCTGGGTGTCACACCAGTGCTGGTGACCTCGACAGGGATTGGCGGGCCGTCGGCCTCGATCGCCATCGACGAGCTGGCGCAACTCGGTATTCGGACGTTTCTGCGGGTCGGCACCACCGGGGCCATCCAGCCCGATGTCGACGTCGGCACGGTCATCGTTACCACGGGAGCCGTTCGGCTCGACGGCGCGTCCACGCACTACGCGCCGATTGAGTACCCGGCGGTGGCCGACCACGAGGTTGTGGAGGCGGCGATTGCCGCGGCGCGCGCCCTCGGCGTGCCCCATCGGACCGGCATCAGTGCCTCGTGCGATACGTTCTACCCGGGGCAGGAGCGGTACGACTCCTACTCGGGATACGTTCCGAGGCGGTTTCAGGGCATTACGGAGGAATGGCGCAGGCTGCACGTCCTCAACTACGAGATGGAGTCGTCTACGGTGTTGACGCTCTGCGCCGCGATGGGTCTGCGTGGCGGTTGCGTCTCCGGGGTGGTGGTCAATCGCGCACACAGTGAGGTGGTATCGATGGACGGTCTCAAGGCGGGCGAAGCCAACGCCGTCAGGGTGGCGGTTGGCGCCATCGAGCGCCTCGTGGCGCAGGCGGGTGAGCGGTCATGAGTACGCTTGAAGCACGATTTCTCGGCACCGGTGACGCGTTCGGCAGCGGCGGTCGCCTTCACACGTCGACACTGTTGAGGACGGCTGATCAGAGCGTCCTCGTCGATTGCGGCCCGTCGGCACTCGCTCTGTTGCGCGGCCAGCAACTCGATCCCGGACTCGTGGACACCATCGTGTTGACCCATCTGCACGGCGATCACTTCGGCGGCGTGCCGTACTTCCTTATGGATGCGCACTTCGCGTCGGGGCGGACGCGCGATCTCTGCATCGCGGGACCGCCTGGCCTGGAAGGGCAGATCAAACTCGCGTACGACGTGCTGTTTCCCGGCACCGGGCCGATGTCGTTCCGGTTCGGCCTGCGCTTCGTCGAATGGGAGGCCGGAAGCCGCCACGACCTCGGCGTGTGCCAGGTCACGCCCTCTCTGGTGCGCCACTCGCCCAGCATGCAGTGCTTCGGGCTGCGGATCGAGTTCGCCGGCCGCGTACTGGCGTTCTCAGGCGACACAGAGTGGGCCGACACACTCCCGGGTGTCTCCCGCGACGCCGATCTGTTCCTGTGCGAGTGCTTCGGCTACGACTGGGCGCCGCCGGGCCATCTGACCTACCAGACGCTCCAGGCGCACCGGGCCGAACTCACGTGTCGCCGACTGTTGCTCACGCACATGGGCGAGGACATGTTGCGCCGCGCCGATGGGCTCGACGACGAAACAGCCCACGACGGGCTGGTGGTGACCTTCGGCTAGCGTCCCGCCAGGCTTCGGATGAGCGTGAGCAGCATGTTGATCGCCACGGTGTTGTGCCCGCCCTGCGGCACGATCACGTCGGCGTACCGCTTGCTCGGCTCGACAAATTCCAGATGCATCGGCTTGACCGTTGACTGATACTGCTCGACCACCGACTCCATCGTCCGCCCGCGTTCAGCGACGTCCCTGGTGAGGCGCCGGATAAAACGGATGTCGTCGTCGGCGTCCACGAAGACCTTGACGTCCAGCAGGGCGCGCAGGGCCGGGTCGGCAAAGATCAGGATGCCCTCCACGATAATGACCCGCCGCGGCTGCGCCGTCTCGGTGGTCGCCATCCGGGCGTAGCGCGCGAAGTCGTACGTCGGCACCTCAACGCTGCGGCCCTCACGCAGTTCGTGAAGGTGGCGCACCATCAGATCGGTTTCGAGCGAGTCCGGATGATCGTAGTTGAGCGCCGCCCGTTCCTCGAGGCGAAGTTCGCTTCGATCGCGGTAGTACCGATCATGTTCGAGCAGGGTGACCTGATCGTTGCCCAGGCTCTCGACAATGCGGCGTACCACCGTCGTCTTGCCTGAGCCCGATCCGCCCGCGACGCCGATGACGACCGATCGTGTGGACATGGTGCGCTCCCGGGAAACCAGGTCAGACCTTCAACAGGCGTTCCGCCGCGCCGGCCAGCGTCTCGTCCTTTTTGGCAAAACAGAATCTGAGTACGCGCGGCGCGTCACTCGTGTACAGAAATGCGGACGTCGGAATCGAGGCGACGCCGTGTTCCTTCAGCAGCCTCGTGGCGAACGCGTGGTCCGGCTCGTCACTGATCGCCGAGTAGTCGAGAATCTGGAAGTACGTGCCATGGCACGGCACGGGCAGGAATCGCGAGCCTTCGAGCAGATGAAGGAACCGGTCCCGCTTGGCCTGATAGAACGTCGCCAGATCGTCGTACGTCGTGCGCCTGCGCGTAAAGTCGGCGTAGGCCAGCTGGATAGGCGTGTTGGTGGCGAACGTGACGAACTGATGGACGCGCTGGATCTCGGCGGCGAGCGCCTGGGGTGCCGCCACGTACCCCACCTTCCAGCCGGTCGTGTGGTAACTCTTGCCGAACGAGCTCACGACGCAGCTCCGCCCTCGGAGAGCCGGATGGCTGGCGATGCTCTCGTGGACGCGGCCGTCGAAGATGATGTGCTCGTACACCTCGTCGCTCAGCACGATGACGGGTGTCCCGTCCACGACCTCAGCCAACTGGCGAAGATCGTCGGCGTCGATGACTGCGCCGGTCGGGTTGTGAGGCGAGTTGATGATGAGCAGACGGGTGCGTGGCGACACGGCGCGGCGCACCTCCGACCAGTCGATCCGATAGTCCGGCGGGCGAAGCGTGACGAAGCGGGGTGTGCCGCCGTTCAAGCGGACCACGGGCACGTACGCGTCGTAGCACGGTTCGAACAGTACCACCTCGTCGCCGGGCCTCACACACGCGGACACGACGTCAAACAGCGCTTCGGTGGCGCCGGACGTGATCGTGATTTCGGAAACCGGGTCGTAGCGTGCCCCGCAGGCGCGCTCGATCTTGGCGGCGAGCGCCTCGCGCAGCGCCAGCACCCCGGGCATCGGGGCATACTGGTTGTGGCCGGCCAGCATGTACCGGTGCACCGTCGCAATCAGCTCGGGGTCGCAATCGAAGTCGGGGAAGCCCTGTGACAGATTGATGGCCCCGTGCTCGTTGGCCAGGCGCGTCATCACCGCAAAGATGCTGACGCCGACATCGGGCAGTCTGGAATCGACCGGGACATTCACGTCCATCGTGTAAGAATAAGGGGTCGGGACGAATTATTTATAGGGCGTTCCGAATATTACAAAATTGTAACCACGCGCAGTGGTACGAAGATTGCTTTATTCTTAGACGCGCCCGTCCCAACTGCCGGGAATCCGCCGGCTGCGGGTTGCCCTCGAGAGCCTTCATAGCGTAATGTCGAATGATAGATAGATGACCTCTCACGCCACCCACCACCGTCGAACCGTCACCAGGTCGGGAGACCTGGCCCGGATGTCGATGCGGGCGGCTGCCCAATTGGCGTTCACCGTTCTGGTGGCGTTCCACGCCTGGTTGCTGTGGACGCATGTCGTCGGTGGCCGGGCGCTCGAACCGCAGATCGCCGTGCGCTGGATCGTGGCCGCCGTGGTCCTTGTGGGGTTCCGGGCGCTCCAGCGGCACGGGCTGTCGCTGTTCTGGGGCAAGCGGGCGGTCGTGCTGTGGCTGCTTGTCGTCGTCATCCACTGTCATGCCGTGTGGAGCGGTGAGCCGATTACGGTCGAACTCGGCGTTCCCGAGACCATCACGATGCTCGCGCAGGTGACGGCGCCGGCTGCATCGGTGCTCGGTCTCTTTTTTCTCGGGCTCTTCGCGACGCTCCTCGCGTGCTGGACCGCTGCCTCTCAGCCGTGCGAACAGCCTGTTCGCATGGCGGGATTGCCCGCATCAGGCTACGTCTTCAGCTTCTCTCCGCGCCCGCCTCCGCTCGTCTAACGGCTTCGCCGTTCCTCGGATTTCCAATTCAATTCGCGTGTGGCTGTCTGGCGCCGCGTGCGCGTCTGCGCACGAGGCAGGACCGCCGAACGTCAGTCGAAGCCGCACGGCTTCATGGACAACTTCTGATCGGCGCTGCGTGTGCCGATCGCTAATCAGTGGATGCAATCATGTTGAGACGACAGACGGTGTGGTGGAGTGTGGTGGTGATGCTGGCGTTGGCCCCCTGTGCATGGGCCGGCGATATTGTCGGGACGGCGAAAGACGCCTCGGGTGGCGTGCTCCAGGCGGCGCGGGTGGTTGTTCGGAACCTCGCGACCAACGAGGAGTCGGTGACCAGGACGGATGCGACCGGCGCCTTCCGCGTGAGCAATCTGGTGGCGGGCTCGTACCTCGTCATCGTGGAGCGCGAGGGCTTTTCGCCCGATGCGCGAACCGTCGACGTCGGCGACAGTTCGTCGGTGCAGAAGGTGGCGGCCACGCTGGTGCCAGGCTCGGTGCAGGTCGGGGTCACCGTGACGGCCATGCGCAACGAGCGCGATGGCAATCAGGTGCCGCTCCGGACCGACAGCCTGTCACGGGATGTCCTCGAGTCGCGCGCGCCGGCCTCCACCGGTGACGCGCTGATGCTGGCCGCCGGCGTGACGCCGGTCGGGAGCGGTCCGGTCGAGGTGCGGCCCCGAGTGCGAGGTCTCGATTCGACGAGGCTGCTGGTGCTGGTTGATGGCGAACGCCTCAACAACGCCCGCACGGCGACGGATCGATCGGGCACCGAGGTCGGCCTGGTCGACGTGAACTCGGTGGACAACATCGAAGTGGTTGGGGGGTCGGGCTCGGTGCTGTACGGAACCGATGCGCTGGCCGGGACCGTCAACATCATCACCAACCAGCCGCGGTTCAGCGACGCGCTCAGGCTGACGTACGGCTTCGACGGATTGTACAGCTCGAACGAGAACGGCCGCCGGGGCACGGTATCGTTCGGCGCCAGCGGACCTCGATTCGCCTTCCAGATCTCGGGTTCGAAAGACACGTTCGACAACTACACGGCAGGCGCCGCCGGGAAGAACGAAAACACAAACGCGTATTTCGCCTCCGGTCAGATCAAGAACGTCGACACCATCGACACGTATTTCGGGTTCGCGTTCAAGGCGTTTCCGGACCCGTTCAATCAGGCGTATACCCGTACGACCGCCGTCATCCCGACTTCGGGTGCGACGAGCGACAACATGAACATCGGCGGGCTGCTGGCCATCAGCGCCAAGCAGACGTTGCAGGTCAAGTACATCCGCCGGCGGATTGAGAATGCCGGATTCCCGGATTTCCAGCAGCCGACGTTCTTCCAGCAGGTGTCGTTGCCGTTCAACAACCTCGACCGCCTGTCGATGAAGTACGAGGTTCGTGCGATTACGCCCTGGTTCACCAACCTCAAGGTGTCGGGTTATTTTCAGGATCAGAATCGTCTACTCCGCAACCAGTTCCCCGTGCAATATCCCGTGCCGTCGCCCGCGTTCTTCCCGATCAACGTCTATCAACTCCAGATCGTGAGCGATACGCAGCAGCACGTGCGAACCCCGGGTGTCGATGTGCAGGCCACGTTCGTGCCGGCCCGCCACCACGTTGTGACGGCTGGCGTCATGGCCTACGACGACCGGAGCGAGGACAGCCGCACCAGTTCGACGCAATCCACCATCATCGGGAACGTCGCGCTCGGCGCGCGCGGACCACAGGCGAACGTGTTCGACACTCCGACGCTGGTGGGCGCGCCGTCGATCACTCATCCGGTTCGCGTGCCCAACGCGTCGTTCCGCGACCTCGGTGCGTACGCGCAGGATGAATGGGATTTGTCGCGATTCGTCCGTGTCGTCGCCGGCATTCGCGCGGACCAGTACAGTGTGGCGACGAAGGCCACGTCGGGGTACACGGTCGACTCGCTCGTCGCCGGCGCCGTTCCGGCGATAGACCCGGCGACGCTGCCGAGCCCAGGCGGCGATCGCATCTCACGCCGCGCGCTGACCGGCGACCTGGGCGTCGTTGTCAAGCTGGCTGAGGGCGTGACGATGCTGGCTCGCTACGGGCGGAGCTACCGTCATCCAAATCTCGAGGAACTGCTGTTTGCGGGCCCCGCCACCGTCGGTGCCATCGCCCCGAACGTCACCGTCCGGCCCGAGACCGGCGACAACGTCGATGTCGGTCTGAAGATTCGCCGCGGCCGGTACGCGGCGTCAGCGGGATACTTCACCAACACCTACCACGGGTTCATCTCGACCGAGATCGTGTCTCAGACACCTTCGGGACCTTTGTCGCAGGCCATCAACTTCTCCGATGTCCGCATTCAGGGCGTCGAAGGAGACGTGAATGTGCCCATCGTCCTGAGGGCCGGCGTCGTGACGCTGTTCGGCACGGGCGCGTTCACGCGCGGGACCGTCCTCGCCGGCGCCAATCCGCTGACTGGCGTCTCACTGGCGGGAACGCCGCAAGACAATATCTCGCCGGCCAAGGTGACGTTCGGCGCGCGGTTCAATGACGCACACGATCGGTGGTGGATCGGGTACGACGGCCGCGTGCAGGCGAAGGTCACACGCGTCGCGCCGACGCTGCTGGACTCGCCGTACCTCATTGCCCAGGATCTGTTAGGGCTGGGCGGCTTCACGGTGCACCGCCTGTCGGCCGGGGTCAACCTGAGTCCGAAGACCGGGCGGGTGTCGCTCGTGTTCGCCGTCGAGAACCTGGCGGACCGCTTCTATCGGGAGCAGTTCCAGTTTGCGCCGGCTCGCGGCCGGAGCTTCACAATCGGCGTACACGTGAAAGGACTGTAAGGAGAGGAAGGGACCTTGCGCGACCCTCGCCAGGGGCCGCGCCCGGTCGTCAGCTTCGAGTGTTCTCGTGAGCTGCCTCCAAAGGGGTGGTGCCGCAGGCGTGCCGGCACCACCCCGTCGTTTTCCTGGCTCGTGCTGCCCCGTCGAAGGTAGGGGCACGGCATGCCGTGCCCTTACGGTGATCCCAGGGGTGTTACGCTGACCAACTGCCGGGTGTCAGGCCGCTCACCTGTCCTATCCGTCGCGAGCCTGGGATCGCCACGCTCCAGCGTGGCCGGGGTGGAGTCCGTCGCCCCACTTGACAGTCCTCCCGCATTGACGATGATAGGCAATCGACACCGGCCAGGCCGCCGGCATAGGACAACGGTCCATCACACGACAGACGAGGCAGCCATGATCACTTCTCGTTCGACCGCCGCGCGCACCGTCCTCACCTTGATTATCGCGCTGCTCGCCATTGGCTCGGCGCCGTTGTTCTTGTCGCAGGCACCGGCGGCCCAGGCGGGGTCATCCCAGACCGTGGCCGCGAAGCGGCCCATGACCTTTCTCGACATGCAGAAGATGAGGCAGGTCGGAGCGGTGGCCCCGAGCCCCGACGGCCGATGGATGCTCTACACGATCACGACGCCAGATTGGAAGGAAGCCAAGCGGCAGTCGGACATTTACCTCGTCTCGCTGCAGCAGGGAGTGTCGTCAACCAGGCAGATGACGTTTACCAAGGACAAGAACGAAACCGAGCCGCGTTGGGCGCGCGACGGCAGTTTCTTTGTGTTCGCCTCGAACCGCGAAGCGCCCACCACGGCGGCGACTCAGAACCAGCTGTATCTGATGCGGCCAGACGGTGGCGAAGCCAGGCGGATTACGGACGCCAAGGATGGCGTTTCCACGTTTGCGTTCAGCCGCGACGGCCGCTGGCTGGCGTATCGGAGCGGCAAGTCGGCCGAGGAACAGCTGTACCGCTTGCCGGTCGCTGGCATTGACACCGCCAAACCAGAGCAGTTGACCAAACAGGCTGCGGGCGTCAGCGCGTGGGAGTGGGCGCCCGACAGCCGTCGCATCTACTTTGTCGGCCCGGACACACCGGACCCGGACGAGAAACAGCGCAGGGAGAAGAAGTTCACGGTCGACATCCGCAACCCGGAAACGCCGTTGGCCAGCCTCTGGGCCGTCGACATCGATCCCCTGAAGACGACGCAGTTGACCAAGGACCCGTCGATCACCGTATCGGACGTCTCGATCTCCGATGACGGCAAGTGGGTTGGATTCCGCGGGATCTCTGCCGGCCGGTACGACCGCAACATCAACGAACAGAACATCAACAGCGATCCGTACCTGCTCGAGGCGGCCACTGGTCAGGTCGAACGGCTGGTGACCAATGCCGAAGTGGGTGAGAGCGCCTTGAGCTTCTCTCCCGACGGGCGATGGATCGCGTTCTCGGCGCCTGCCGATCTCGAGAAGTTCAGCATGAAGAACCGGCGCGTGTACATCCGCGCCGTGACCGATCGCGGTGGAAAGTGGCGCAAGATCGGCGCCTCGTTCGACGGCGACATCACCGTGGGGTTCTGGTCGAAGGACGGCAACACGATCTACTTCAACGAGGGCGTCCGCGCGACCGATCAACTGCTGGCGCTTGACGTGACGAAGGACGCCGTTCGCCAGTTGACCGACGAGAAGGCGTCGCTAACGGTTCGGCTTGACGAAGAGAGCGGCGTGCTCCTCATCACGTATGCGGACGGGACCACGTCTTCAACGCTCTTCACGGTGCCGGCCATCGATCAGGTGGCGACCCGGTCCGCGTGGAAGGCATTGACCGACGCGAACCCCCAGGTGCGCCAGTTCGCCCTCGGCGAGCAGGAGGAGATCTCCTGGAAGTCAAAGGACGGGCGCATGGTCGGCGGCGTCTTGGTCAAGCCGGTCGGGTACCAGCCCGGCCAGCGGTATCCGCTGATTGTCGCCATCCACGGCGGGCCCGCGTCGGCCGACGTGCTCAGCTTCAACGGCGGGTACGGATCGCAGGTGTACGCCGGAGCCGGGTACGTGGTCTTGAGGCCCAACTACCGCGGATCCACCAATTACGGCGAACAGCACAGGAACGGCATCGTCAACAACTACTTCCCGCCAGGCTTCGACGACATCATGACGGGCGTGGACTTCCTGATCGCGCAGGGGATTGTGGACGGATCGCGCATGGGCGCGCTCGGCTGGAGCGCGGGAGGTCACTGGTCGAACTGGATTCTCACGCATACCGACCGTTTCAAGGCCATCAGTTCGGGCGCGGGGACATCGAACTGGATCTCGATGTACGCGGAGAGCGACACGCAGCGCAGCCGGCAGTTCTACCTGGGCAACAAGCTCCCGTACGACGATTTCGAGGCGTACTGGAGCCAGTCTCCGCTGAAGTACATCAAGAACGCGAAGACACCGACCATGATCCATGTGGTCCTGGGCGACCCGCGGGTGCCGAGCCCGCAGTCGATCGAACTGCACATGGCACTCAAGCGGCTCGGTGTGCCGACCGAGTTGTTCGTGTACCCGGGCGAGACACACGGCATCCCAGACGCACGCAATCAGTTCGCCAAGTCGATGAGCGAAATGGCGTGGATGGATTACTACGTGCGCGGCAGCGGCAAGAAGTTCTCCTGGCGCACCGTGCTCGACACGCTCGATCAGTGACGGAGCGTCACCGGCTCCGCCTTGGCATAGTGCAATCCGTTGAACAGGAACTTGAACGTGGCGTGCGGGTGAGCACGGAACGCCACGGGCGGTCCGAACAGCAACAACCTGCCTTTGCCCAGATCGGCTTCGGCCACAGTGGTCGCACCCTTGACGGCATCGAGCCCCCACGCCCATCCGCTCCGGACGACGGTGTCGGGGCCGAACCAGGCGACCGAACGGACCGGGCCGCCGGCCGGCACGCGGAACAGCGGGTTGTTGCTGTAGAAGACGTCCAGAATCTCCGGCAGTCCGTAGGCCAGGGGATCGATCGTGTTCACGTGAGCCCGCAGGATTGACCCGGGGATGTAGAACTTCTCTGGCGGCAGCGGCCGCGACTGGTTCGGGTCGACGAGCGCGTTGGCGAGCGGCAGGCCGAACGCCGTAGCGAGTGACGTTGAACTGCCGACGGCGATAATCGTGCCGCCCTCCTCGACGAATCGCTTGAGCTGGGGAATCGTCCGCGCTTCGGTGATGGCACCGATGCGGTCGCGATACTCGGGCAGCGCCGCGGCCGGATCGAGACGCGGTTGTCGTCCCTCGCCGCGGCCCGGTTCTGACACGAGCCCCGCGTCGACGACGAGCACATCGAATCTGGCCCCGAGGCCGCCCGCATCCAGAGCGGGCGGGTAGATCACCTCGTACGAGAATTGGAAGCGGCCCAGCAGCCACTGCGTCCAGCCCGATGGCATCGAGCCGCCGTACACGTCAACGACGCCGACGCGCACGGGCTTCAGCCGAAGCGCGTCTCCCGAGGGCCGCACGTTGATGCCCTCGATGGTCAGGCTGATGTCCCTGGCCAGCTTGTCGACGAGCGCGGCGGTGGACTTGGCGGCCGGCACGTAGATCGTCCCCACAGGATAGGTCTTGCCACCCACCGTGAACGGCTGCTTGAGCCAATACACGGACTCGCCGCCGGCGAGCAGTCGGTTCACCGCGGCCACGCTGTCGTTGACCTGGTGGCTGAGCAAGAATCCCGAAGCCTTCTGTCCGGTCACCTTGCCGGCAGGCGGGATGGCCCAGCCCTCGATCCGCTCGAACGGGCCGTCGAACGCCTCGAGCATGCGGTCGAACTGGACGCCCATCTGGTACGCGAGCGTATAACCGGTGACATCGTACGGCCTGATCGGCGGTCCGCCGGGGTAGGCGAAATCGTCGGGGTAGTCCTGCGGCTCGAAATTGTCGAGGATGTGCGGCCGGAATGCCTGCGCCGTCTTGACGACGAAGGAGCCGGCGGGATACGTTCGGCCGCCAATCTCAAATGCCCGCGTTGCGCGATCGACCGCGACGCCATTCTTGATGAGCGCGTTGACGAACTTTGTCGCCGTCAGGAAGTCGGCCTGATCGGCGGGGATGATGTAGCCCCGAGGATCCCGTGCCGCGGGACTGCGCATCGCCTCGTAGTACTTCAGGGGCGTGCCGCCCCGGCCCTGACTCCTCACCCCGTCCTTGACAGCGGCGGCTTCGACGGTCGCCACAGTCTTTGCGGACACGGTCCAGGTATCCCGGGTGCCCTTGTCGATCGCGTTCTTCCCCATCCGGTAGATGTTGAAGAGGAACGCCTCACGGTGCTCGGCGGCGACACTGAGCACGGCGCGATCGGCGGTCAGCAGGTAGTCAATGGTCTGGCGGAAGTGCCACGTCTGGGGCTGGACCGGAAACGGGTTGTCATTGGTCGCGACCAGGTTCTTCGGCACGAAGTCGATTGTGATCGGCGTCGGGCTGCCCGAAATCTCGGAGAGGATCGCTATCTGGTTGTGGAAGCAGGCCGTGCTGCGGATGCCCCCGTTCCACCAGTTCTGGTAGCTCGCCATCGATCGGTTGGTGGCGCCCGGCTTGCCTTCCGCGATAAAGCGCGTGTGAATCGCCGCGCTCACCAGCTCCATGCTCGGCGCCATCAGCGGATCGAGGTACGGATTGGATGGGTCGCGCATCTGGCCGACGTACAGCACCGCGCCGGCGGGGCCGGTCTGGTGCTGGTTGTACATGATCTGCGGGAACCATTCACGGTAGAGCACGCGGCCAACGGCCTCCGATTCCGGCATGTTCATCAGCAGGAACTCGCGATTGTTGTCGTGGCCGATGAACTTCTGATAAAGGACGGGCAGGTTCGCCATCGATCGCTTGAGCGGGTCCGCCTCGCGCATGTACCAATCGGCCACCAGCTCGAGGCCATCGGGGTTGGAGAACGCCGCAAGGAGGATGACGTTGTCCAGAATCTTCAGCGTTTCGGGATCATTGCGGCTGGCCAGTTCGTACACCAGCTCGGTGAGGGCCGGCACGTTGGCGACTTCGGTCGCGTGCAGGCCGGCGTCGATCCACACGACGGCCTTGCCTTCGGCCGCCAGCTGCTTTGCGTCTGCGTCGGTCAGACCGTCAGCGAGCGCAAGGCGCCGCGCCATGGACTTGAAATGCTCCAGCCTGGCGTGATTGGCCGGCGACGTGACCACGGCCATCAACATCGGACGGCCTTCGGACGTCTTCCCGTACTCGACCACCGAGACCCGATCGGATTGTTCGTCCAGGGTGTGCCAATACGCCGCAAGCCGTGTGTAATTGGCGAGTTGATAGTCGTCGCCGATCGCGAAGCCCAGCTGGTCTTTCGGGCTGGTGATGGCCTGTTGAGCAACGGCGGGGACGATGGCCAGCGACGCCAGGACACCAGCCGCCATAAACCTTGCCAGCATCCGCAGCGTCACGTTGCGTACGATCATGACTCACCCTCTCATTCTGGTCGACCGGGGCACGTGCGCAGACGGGGCCGTCAGCGCGTGGCGGGATCATCTCGTTGACGGCCAACGCTGTCAAGCAACGCGGCCATGTCGAGGACGACGGTGCGTCGAAGCGGCTTGCCGCGCGGGGGCGGAGCGGCTACTCGAAGACGAGATCTCGGAAGAACGCCGGCGCGTGGAAGCTCGGGCCATCAGGCGGGGACCACGCTGCATAGATTGCATCACGCTCCGGCTCGGCCGGACCGTGCGGACGCTTGATCCGGAACACGTTGAAGCGCCACGTGTCCCGGCGTGTCGGCGGCACGAGTGGAGACACGGCCGGCGTCATCGACGCGAGCCCGCTCCACGGCAGCCAGGCCAGCGCCGTCCAGCTGCCTCCCGGCAGCCCGAACGCCGCCCCCGGAATGACCGTTGATTCGAAGCCGGCCCAGTCCCACCCTCGCACGTTCTCCAGATGGGGCCACGGCGTAACGACGTGCAGGTCGGTGACGATGTTGATGGGACTGATCTCCACCTCGGCGTAATGGGCCCCTGAGCGCGTCGGGTCGAGGAAGATCTCGACGACTTCTTCCTCCCAGAGCGCGTCGTCGCGTCGGAGCATCGTGTGCCACGGACGATCGTCAATGGCATCGAAGCGGACGGCCATCCCCGCATCGTTCCACACCGCCCTGAAGGTCGTTCGGTACTGATGCGGTCCCCACGACACCGCTTGAGCCCTGGCCCAGTCTTGATGATGGCCGGGGAGCAGCGCCTTCGGCGTCGCGTCAGTTCGGGCAACCCGGTACGACACGTCGGGTCCGGGTACCTCGGAGTCGCGATAGATCTGCGCCATCGGTGTCCTCGCGGGTTCAAGGGTCTTTCTGGAGACGGCTTCACTACCTGCGGAGGCGGCACCTCTCTCAACCGTCAGAACGAATAGTGAAACCGGTTCTGGCCAGTATCGGACTGGGCCGGGCGGGCGTCAAGGACCGGCCCGAAGACCGGCGGGAAGACGGACGGGAAGACGGGCGGGAAGACGGGCGGAAGAACCGACGGCAGGACCAGCCGGACTGGTGGCGCCGCCCGTTCCCGCGGGTATACTCCGCGGTATGAGCATAATCACGCTGCCAATTCGATCCTGCGTCATGACGGTCGTGGCGGTCGTGACGATCGCCGTGATGGCGCCTGGGATTTCTGTGACCGCGCAGGCGCCTCCCGCCTCCAACCCGCGCGCCGAGGTGCTCGCTCTCTTTGAGCAGAGCGCCCGCGACTGGTCGCGCGGCGACATCGACGCGTTCTGTGCCGTCTACGCCGTCGACGCGCTGTTCATCTCGCCGAGTGGGATCACGCGAGGGCGTCAGGCTGTTCTGGAGAGGTACAAGCAACGCTACCCCGGAACGACTGCCATGGGTACCCTGTCGTTCGACGTGCTGGAAGCGCGCGTGGCTCCCGGCGGGTCTGCCGTCACTGTGGCGGCACGGTGGCACCTCACGTACGCCATCAAACCCCCAGTCTCGGGGCTGACCCTCATCGTGTGGCACCGCACGCCCGCTGGGTGGCGCCTCGTGCAGGACGCGTCGATGTAGGCCGCGAACGACCGACGCGGCGCGGCGCTATCGTTCGGGAAGTAGCCGGCGATCGTGCGATGCGGCGAACGGCGCCAGATGACGGAGGAAATGCCTCTCTAGATTGCCGGCGTATGCTTCGGAGTGGGCACGCAGGCCTGCCATGATGCGGTCAGAGAATCGGCCAGTTCCCGCTGGAGCGGTCGCGGTCAGGATCGACCCGAACGTAACGTGGAGCACCTGGCGTGCGTGGAAATGGTCGAGCAGGGCAGGCAGTTGCTCATCTGAGAGGGTCCCCTTGTCGGGATCCGGCATCGCGTCCAGCCGGGCCGAGACGTGATAACTGGCGCGATCGTCGTCGTAGCGCCCTCTGGCGAACCGGTAAAGCTCACGGAAGAGGGGTGGGTCGGTGGCGGCGAGTGTCCGAAGCGCTTCGAGCCAGCTGGTGCCCGCTGTCTTGACGTGTACGATGCCGCGCGTGTGGGTGGCGACGGCCGCATAGATGCTGAACTTGTCGGACCCAGAGTGAAGGCTCAACTTGTACGGGCCCAGGACGCGCGCGATGGCCGAGTGGATCTTCCAATCGACCTCGAATGCGGCGGCGTCGCCGATGTAGTCCACGCCTTTTTCGAACCGTCCGACCAGCCGCGGCGCAAGACTCGTCCAGGTGACGCCCAGCCTCCGCAGTTCGCTCGCGACGAACACGTGCTCAGCCGGAGATGTCGGCGAGTCGGTTTCGTCGACCGAGACTTCGAGTTCGACCGATCGGGCCCCGGCAACCGCGAGCAGGTGCCTGTACATCACCGCTACGTGGACGACGGCGCGCGCGTACTTGATGGCTGCGCGAACCAGCGTCTCCTCGCCGAGACGGATCGGGTGACCTTCGATGTCGAATACCCGGCCTGCGTATCGGGCCAGCAGCGCCGCGGGAGTCTCCTCGATCAGTGACCAGGGGAGGGCGTCAAATCCCAGCCGGAGATCACTTGACGTCGCATCCGGTTCGATCTGTCCGACATGTTCGCCGGGATCGATCGTGAACATCGTGAAGCCAGCGGCAAGGTAGTCGTCAATGTCGGCTGTGGTCTTCAGGTGATCCGCGTCGGCGCCCTGCCGGCCTTTCCAGCCCTCGGCGAACGCTCCCCACGTCGCGGCGTCCAGCACGTCTTGCGCCGTGCGGCCGGTTCGCGTCAACTCGCGGGCAGACTGCTGCGCAAACACAGGGATGATGGGACCGCCGGCCGCTTTCAGCGCCCTCACGTGCCCGGGAGTCGCCAGACCGAGACGATCGCCGAAGCCAAACGACGTGCAAAGGCCGAGTGGCTGTGGCGCCAGCCAGGACAGGTGTGCGCGGAGCCCCGCGGCGTTTCTGGCGCTGGTCGGTCCGATCAGGAGACGGTGTCCGTCATGCTCGCCGGATTCGCCCTCATAGCTCCGCAAGACATCCTCGTGACCAGCCGCCGGACAGACCAACAGCCGGACATCGTCATTCGTCAGAGCGAGTGCCCACTCGCCGTCGTCGCCCGCCACCACCGACTGTGGCCGGACATGGAGATTCGGCACGGTGAGGATCGTACCTGCGGAATTCATCGATGTGCTCCGAGATTGGCAGCCGGGCCCACCCTCCAGGAAGGGGGGGCCGCTCCCGATGGGTTCGTCTCTCTAGAACGTCAGTTTAACCCCGAGCTGGATGTCGCCCGTGGTGTTGGTATCGATGTAGCTGAGGTAAGTCCAATTATCTCAATCCGTCTCACCGCGGCCGCGCACCCAGCGTCACCTCCAGCGGGGACTTCAGGCGCCGCGCGAACTGGCTCAGGTACGCATCCCACTCGGCGGCGTTCGCCACATCACCGCTCCGGTCCCAGGCGAACCCGGCGTAGTACGAGACGGTCCGGCCGGGACGCAGGGGTGCGATTACGAGGTAGTTGCCGTCGCCCTCGGTGAACGTCAACGTCTGTGACGGATCAAAGATGACCCCGAGGCCGAGATTGCCGTTGCCCTTCACCTGGACCGGTTCCCACACCCTCATGATTCCCGTTTCCTTCGACGTCGCAATCTCCGAACCCGGCTGCTTCTTGATGCCGGCAGCGACGGCCAGGTCGCGTGACGCGCCTTCGACAAGGTACGCGCTCTCGAAGCGGTCCAGATTCTGCCCGGCATCGAGCGTGATGCGCTTCACTTCCGACACCTTCGCGCCTGCGGCGTCCCAGTTCTGGTAGGTCAGCTCGAACAGGACGCGAATGGGGCCGTTGGCCAGCACACGCGAGGCACGAAAGTTCGCGGACGGGTAGAGCGTGCCGTCGATCCAGAGTCCGCTTCCGCCGCCGCCCCGACTCTTTCCGGCCGAGTAGAAGTCGCCCCCCGTGCCGTTGTCGTGGTGATAGTCGTCAACCATGTACCAGTCATTGATGATCAGCCGCCGGACGCGTTTGGTCCAGACGTCGACCGCGCTGCTGGTCAGCGGCTCCTGGGCCCACGTTTCGAGTGCGGCTCCGTACATCCGATGCGCGATGCGGTCGTTCTCCCATGCGAAATCGTCGCGGCGCTCGCGGACAAACCGGCCGTACGCCTTAAAGTCCGACACCTTCGGCGTCAGTTGCGCGCCAGCCGCCAGCTTGAAGGTCCTCGTGGCGTTCGGGCCGATGTCGGTCTGAAAAATCAGCTGCTCGAACTTCCCGTCGTCATTCAGATCGACCGCCTGAGCGAGCACCTCCATCTCCCCGTCGAGCACATGCACCTTCCGAACATCGTCGACGGCGAGGAGCGTCATCAGTTCCGTCGCCGGCAGCACGACGGTCTCGTTCGCGCGGGCCAGATCAATCGGATTGCGCACCGTGACCAGGCCGTCCGGCGCTGCTGCGGGTAACGCGGCCGCCGCGAGCAGCACGCCGACAGCGATGATCAGGGCAGTGGTCAGACGCGTCATATGCTGGCTCCTTCGTGCTTCGACTGATGATTACGGCGACGTGATTTCATTGGACAGCCCGGTCAGAACGTCCGCTCAGCACGAAGCGGGCTACTTGGTGGCCCGCGCTCGATAGTGGAACGTATTCACGGACTTCTCGATGTCGAACGCGCGAAGCATCGCGATGACTTCCGCGCCCGCCATCAGCACCGGGCCATATCCCTGCATGGCCTTCAGATCGGTTGGCCGATTGTAGTAATAGACCGCATCGTAGGCGGCGGTGGTCGATACGCAGATGCCTTCGATCTGGCCGTCCTGACGGACGCGCCGCGCGACAGCCTGCCATCCCGTCTGGGCGACCGGCGCGTAGGTAGGCGCCAGCCAGCCGCGGTTGACGCCACGGGCAATCGCGAACGTGAACATCGCGGAGGCCGACGTCTCGAGGTAACTGTCGGTCCTGTCGAGCAGCTGGTGCCAGAGGCCCGTGCTGCCTTGCACCTGCGTCACGCCCTGCACCGCGCGCTGGAAGATCGCCAGCACCTTCGCACGGTCCGGGTGGTCGTCCGGCATCACGCTCAGGAGTTCCGCCGTGGTCATCAGGCTCCATCCTGCGCCCCGGCCCCAGTAGAAGCGCGGATCCGCCGCGTTGTTCTCGAACCAGGAGTGGTCATACAGGCCCGTGGTCCGGTCCAGTAACCGCTCGGCCATTCCGATCACCTGCCGGGCGCCGTCGTCGAAGTACTTGCGCTGGCCGGTGAGCTTGCCCATCTGGGCGAGGAACGGGATGCTCATGTAGGCGTCATCAATCCACAGGGCCACCTTCTGGGGACGAGGCCTGGCAAGTGTTCCGTCCGCGAGGCGAAGCTGCCTGGTCGAGATGTGGGCATCCACCGCGTCGATGGCCGCCCGATAGCGCGGGTCCGGCTTCTTCGCGTACGTCTCGATGAGCGCCGCCCCCATCGCGCCGCCGTCGTCGAGCTCCCGCATCTCGATCAGGCGGCGATAGCCGAGCCGTTGCGAGCCGAACGCCGCCGCCTGACGTTTGAAGTAGTCGATGTGGTCGAAGATGAAGTCGAAGTTTCTGATGCTGAAATTCTGATAGCGCTGATCGCCCGTGACGTCGGTGATGTGGTTCATCGCGGCCAGGACCACGCCCATCGAGTAGGTCCAGTCGTTGAATTCGTTGATGCGGGAGTCGATACCCGCCGTCTTCACAGGTTTGGAAAAATCGGTGATGGGCTGGTTGGTGACCGCGTCGATGATCCGGTACGGGGTGTTCGTCACGAAGTAGTCGCGCACGCGATCGAGCACCTGCTTGATGTCGGCTTCGGCCGGCACCGTGTAATCCACGCCAGGGGCCAGCGATGGCTGCGCAAACGACGGGTCCGACCGTCCGGTCATTTCAATCGAGACGGCCGGTGCGGCGGGCTTGGGCGATTGCTGCCGGGCCGCTGGCCCCGCGACCACGCCAGCCACAATCAGCGCGCCGATCCCGGCTGCAATCACCTGTCTCACGCGTTCATGAGTCATGGTCGGTTTCTCCCTGGCCACATGCACCGTCGGCCGCTGGCGTCGACTGAGCCCTGAACTGACGTGGGTTGCGAGCACCGACGAAACCCGGACTGCCTGACCCACGGCTGCGACGCCACCGCGTCTTCCGACTACGGCACACGTCGAACGGCAATTGGGCTGTCCAATTCGCCGAGCTCAGCCGTTCCTCTCATGGTTTCTTTCTTCGACATTTGTGCCTCGCCGGCACGGAATGAGCGGGGGCTCACCCATCACGACTTCTCGAAATACTCAGATATTGAGCCAGTTATCAGGCACCGGCGCCCGCCGAAGCAAGACCGGCAGGATGATAGCCGAACTTCGGAGTGTTGCAAAGTGGTATGACCAGCGTGTAGTCTTGCGGCCATGTCGACGGATGACAGGCCTGTCCGGCGATGCCGGCCGCTCGCCGCCGCGGCGAGTGTGTGTGCGGGCGTCGTTGCGGCCGCGGCGTTGACTGTGCAGGTGTCGTCCCTTCCTGAAATCGGGTCAGGCCCGATTCCCCGGGCCGGACGCCAGGAGGAGACGGCGGCGCGGAGCCAGATATTGGTGGTCGCGCAGGATGGCAGCGGCCAGTTCCGCACGATCCAGTCGGCGCTCGATGCGATCTCGCAGGACAACCGGACGCCGAAGACGATCCTGATCAGGAACGGCACCTATCGCGAGAAGATCTTCATCAAGTCGAGCCATGTCGCGGTCGTCGGTGAGGATCGCGACAAGACGGTCGTCCAGTATGCCGAACTCCGGAAGAACTGGCGCGTCGATCATCCCGACGACTGGGGCGCCGCGGTGGTCAATATTGGCGACACATCGAGCGACATCTTCTTGGGCAACCTGACCGTCCACAACAACTACGGCCGCCTCCACGGCGACCACGACCACCAGTTTGCCGTTCGAAGCGGCGGCATCGCGACGCGGATCGTCATCGTGCACGCGAAGATCATCGCCGACGGCGGTGACACGTTGAGCCTCTGGAACACCGGCAACGGGATGTACTACCACGCCGACTGCGATTTCGAAGGATGGGTCGACTACGTGTGCCCGCGCGGCTGGTGCTACATCACGAACAGCCGGTTCTTCGGGCGAAACCTGACGGCGAGCATCTGGCACGACGGCAGCAGGGACAAGGACCAGAGGTTCGTCATCCGCCGATCGTCGTTCGATGGCGTGCCGGGCTTCCCGCTCGGCCGCAACAACCGCGATGGACAGTTCTTTCTCCTCGACAATCGATTTTCGGCCAACATGGCAAACCGGCCGATCTACCGGCCGTCAGCAGAGAGCGCGTATCAGTGGCCGACCCGCAGCTACTTCTGGAACAACCAGCGCGAGAGCGGGAACTTCGCGTGGTTCGCTGACAACCTGGAGAGCGCCGACGGCGCGCCTCGCGCGGGCGACATTACGCCGGTCTGGACGTTTCAGGGGCGGTGGGATCCGGAGGAGACCATGCCTTCGGTGCTGCCGTTCACCTCGACGCCGCGGCCCGAGGACGGCGACCGCGACGTGCCCGTGAATCTTGCCGCGTTGCGATGGGTCGGTTCGCGAGACGCGGAGCGGTACAGGGTGTCGTTCGGGACGGCGAACCCGCCGCCCGTCCGCGGAGACGTCAGTGCCACCCGGTTTCCGGTGGGTCCCCTCACACCAGGCACGATCTACTTCTGGCGCGTGGACTCGGTCGCGGCGTCCGGGATCATCGTGGGGCCCGACTGGTCGTTTCGCACCGGGCGTACGCCACTCGCCGTTGCCGGCGCGTCTCAAACGACGTCTCCTGCGCGACCCGAGCGCCCTGTGCCGCCATCCGCGGCGAAGTCGCCCACCTGGCGCGTCCGCATCGTCCTGGTCGGCGACTCGACCGTGACAGACAAAGCCGGATGGGGATCCGGCTTCAAGAAGCGGCTCGGGGATCGCGCCGACTGCATCAACCTGGCGCGCAACGGCCGCAGTTCGAAGAGCTTTATCGCTGAGGGGCATTGGACCGAGGCGCTCAAGGCTCGTGCCGACTACGCGCTGATCCAGTTTGGACACAACGACATGCCAGGTAAGGGGCCGGACCGCGAGACCGATCCGACGACGACGTACCGGGCGTATCTCGGGCAGTACGTCGATGAGGCCATAGCCGCCGGTGTCACTCCGATCATCGTGACCCCGCTCACTCGACGGCTGTTCGGCCCGGACGGAAAGATCCACTCGGATCTTGGCGACTACGCCGCCGCCGCCAGGGCGGTCGCGGCTGAGAAGGGTGTTGCCGTGATCGACTTGCACGCCAGGAGCGTCGAACTGCTCGACCGGATGGGTGAGGCAGCAGCCGAGGCGTTCAATATCGAGAAGGCGGACGGCACGCCGGACACCACGCATCTCTCGACGTCAGCGAGCACGGCCTTCGGCGCCATCGTCGCCGACGAACTTATGCGTCTGGTGCCGGCGCTCGCGCCGTACTTGAAATAGCTCGTCGGCGGTAAACGGCCGCCGGAAGAGGGACCGCAACCATAGATCGGCAGGCCGGGTTCGTCGTGCGCGAGGCTGGGTCCGCAGGCCAGGTAACACGCCGCGACGAGCGCGAGCTGAACGATTCGACGATCGACAACGGGTCCACCCACACTCAACTGCGGTACCTCGCTCGAGTGTTCGACCAGACGAAGCAGGCGCGCTTCCGCGATGCATTCGACTCGGGGCTCGCGTACCTCGTCGCGGCGCAGTACAAGAACGGCGGCTGGCCGCAGTACTATCCGCTTCGGACCAACTACTCCCGCTGCATCACGTTCAACGACAATGCGATGATCGGCGTCATGCGGCTGCTGCGTGAGATCGGGGAGTCGCGCGCCCCGTTCGGCTTCGTAGACGACGCGACGCGGGTGCGCGTCCGCACGGTCGGGACGTCGTCGCCGCGGCCGACCCGGCGGCGCCGCCGCTCTGGGCGCGGTTCTACCAGATTGGGACGAACCGCCCCATCTACTCCGGACGCGACGGGATTATCAAGTTCAGCTTGAGCGAGATCGAAGTCGAACGCCGTGCCGGGTACAGCTGGCTCGGACCTTGGGCGACCGAGTTGCTCGACCGCGAATGCCCGGCCTGGAGAGCGAGACAGAATCGCTGAGGGGCTGGGCCGCGCAGGAAGACGTCCCGCCCGCCCGTCACTGACGCGTGCGCTCTACTTGTTGATCGTCTCGTTCCTCAACCGGCGGTTAATCCGTGTGTTGGTGAGCACCAGGCCCTTGACGCCCTCGATCAGATCCGGTTTCTCCGTTCCGTCAAACGTGCAGTCAATGATCCTGATGTCGCTGATGGGGGTGCGTGTGTAGCCCCGGAGCAGCAACGCGTACTGGCCTTTCCTGCTGGTGACGTTTCGCACTTCAATATCGCGGACCGTCGGCGGGAACTTGCCCGTGTCGCCTTCTTCGTAGAACAGATTCACCGTCACGACCGCCTCGGTGACCGACCCGATTGTGCAGTCGCGCATGTAGATGTGTTCGGTCGTGCCTCCGCGCACCGAGTTGGTCTTGATCCGGAGCCCGCGGTCCAGGTTCGGGCTGTCCATCCGGCACCGCTCGGCGAAGATGTTGCGGGCGCCACCGGAAATCTCGCTGCCCACCACGACGCCGCCGTGTCCGGCCTTCATCACGCAATCGCGGATGACGACGTTCTCGATCGGGACGTTGACCCTTCGCCCATCATCGTTGCGGCCCGACTTGAGCGCGATGCAGTCGTCGCCCGTGTCGAACGTGCAGCCTTCGATGAGCACGTCGCGACACGACTCCGGATCGCAGCCGTCATTGTTGGGTCCGTGGCTCTTGATGTTGACCTGTCGCACGGTCACGTTCGTGCAGAGCACCGGGTGCAGTTCCCACATCGGCGAGTTGATGATCGTCACGCCCTCGATGAGCACGTTCTTGCAGCGGTACGGCTGGACGAAATTCGGCCTGAGATATGAGCCGTCGCCGAACACGCGCTCAGCGACCGGCACCCCTTTGACCGCCATGTCGATCAGCTTCGCTCGGGCCGCCAGTTGATTGGCCATGCTGGCCTTCTCCTTGGGGTCCCGTCCCTTCCACGGCCACCAGTGCGCGTCGCCGGCGTTGCCGTCGAGCGTCCCGGTCCCCGTGACGGCAACGTCTTGCTGCTCGAAGGCGTAGATGAGCGGCGAGTAGTTCATGCACTCGACGCCCTCGAAGCGCGTGAACACGAGCGGCAGGTAGTGCCGTGGATCGCGCTGGAATCGCAGCACCGCGCCCGCCGCCACGTGAAGGTTGACACGGCTCTTCAAGTGAACCGCGCCGGTGAGGAACTCACCCTTCGGCACGACGACGCGTCCGCCGCCCGCCCGCCCGCACGCCGCGATGGCTTGCGCGATGGGCTCCGTGCAGTCCGTCGTGGCGTCGCCGATCGCGCCGTACCTCGTGATATCGAAATCCCGATTGGGGAACTTCGGCGCGACGACACGGGCCACAATCGCCGCCGCTTCCTTCCACGCGTCGTCGGCGCCGATGGAGGGGAAGATGGTCGACCATGCGGCGTCGGTGAAGCCGAACGCCGAGAGTGGAGACGCGGCGACGAGGCCTGCGGCTCCCACCAGTTTCAGAAAACGGCGGCGCGATGGATCCGTCTGAGTCATAACGGCGCGATTGTGCCAGAAATGTCGCCTCGAATCCATCTGCTGGGTCCGATTGAATCCGGGACGGGTTACCATGGCCTGCCAGCGAAAGGAACGCGAGATGACATCCATCGGGCGTGAACAGATTGTGCGGGAGATCGAGGCCGGTCCGCGATTCGTGGCCGGGCCAATCTTCCGGCCCGACGTCATCACCGCGTGCCACGAACTGGACGTTCCAGCCATGCCCGCCTGTCGAGCCATAAGTAAGTGTTACCAGAGCGGCCTCTTGCAGTCTGGTGTCCGGGGCGAGTACATTGACGGCTCGTCCCGGCGGCGAAGCCGCCGCCTGTTTCGGCCCGGCCCCCTGATGTCCCTCTCTTGTACGAGTCCCCCGGAAGGCCTGATTCCAATGTCGAAACGCATCATCCTGCTTATGCTCCTGCTCGCCGTCCCGTTCGTGCCCGTGGTGGCGCAGCAGCCGGCGAAACCGGCCGCGGCCCCGCTGGCCGACAACCCGCTGCTCAAGGATTGGACGACCCCGTTCGGCGTGCCGCCGTTCTCGGAGATCAAGGCTGAGCACTTCGTGCCGGCGATCAAGGAAGCGATTGCGCAGCAGCGTAAGGAAATTGACGCGATCGCGAACAACCCGCAGCGGCCCACCTTCGCCAACACGATTGAGGCACTCGAGAACGCCGGCGATCTGCTTGGCAAGGTGACTCCCGTGTTCTCAAACCTCCAGTCGTCTAACACGACTGCCGAACTGCAGGCGGTCAATCGCGAGATTGCGCCGCTGCTGTCGGCTCTTCGCGACGACATCCGGCTGAACCCGAATGTGTGGGCCCGGATCAAGACCGTGTGGGACGCGCGGGCCGCGTTGAAGCTGCCGCCCGTGCAGGCCAAGTTGCTCGAGGAGAACTACAAGAGCTTCGTGCGCGGTGGCGCGAATCTCACTTCCGCGCAGAAGGAGCGGTTCCGCGCGATCAATGCCGAACTATCGACGCTCGGCATCAAGTTCGGCGACAACCTGCTCAAGGAGACCAACAGCTACCAACTGGTGATCGACAAGGTGGAAGATCTCGCCGGGCTGCCGCCAAGCGTGGTCGCGGCCGGGGCCGAGACGGCCAGGGAAGCGGGGAAGCCCGGCAAGTGGGTCTACACGCTGGCAGCGCCCAGCATCTGGCCGTTCCTGCAGTACGCCGACAATCGCGAGCTTCGCAGGCAGATCCTCACGGCGTACATCACGCGCTGCGATCACAACGACCAGTACGACACCAAGGTGAACGTTGCGCAGACCGCCGCCCTGCGCGCGGAACGGGCGCAACTGCTCGGCTACAAGAGCCACGCCGACTTCGTGCTCGAAGAGAACATGGCGAAGACGCCAGACAAGGTCTACGCCCTGCTCAATCAGTTATGGAAACCCGCCCGCGAGATGGCGCTGAGGGAGGCCGCCGACCAGCAGACCTTGATCAAGTCGCTCGGCGCGAACTTCACACTCGAACCCTGGGATTGGCGTTACTACCAGGAGAAGGTCAAGAAGGCCCGGTACGACCTCGACGAGCAGGCGCTGCGGCCCTACTTCAAGATTGACAATGTGCAGCAGGGCGCCTTCTACGTGGCCAACAAGCTCTACGGCCTGACGTTCACGCCGCGGCCCGATCTGCCCGTCTACCATCCCGACGTGAAGGCGTTCGAGGTCAAGGACAGGGACGGCTCGCACCTTGGCATCTACTACTCCGATTACCATCCGCGCGCGGGCAAGCGCGTCGGTGCCTGGAGCAGCTCGTTCCGCGGCACGCGCCTCAAGGACGGCAAGCGTGTGACACCGGTCGTCGTCAACGTCTGCAACTTCTCGAAACCGACGGGCGACCAACCGGCGCTGCTGAGCCTCGAGGAGGTCGAGACGCTGTTCCACGAGTTCGGTCACGGCCTCAACTCGCTGCTGTCGAAGGTGCCGTATCGCGGACTCGGCGGCTTCCCGCGCGACTTCGTCGAAGTGCCGTCACAGATCATGGAAAACTGGTCGCTCGAGCCCGAGGTGCTGCAGGTGTATGCGAAGCACTTCAAGACGGGCGAGGTGATCCCGGCGGCGCTGGTTGAGAAGATCAAGAAGTCGGCGCAGTTCGACCAGGGGTTCATCACCGTGGAGTATCTCGCGGCCTCGTTCCTTGACATGGACTGGCACACGCTGCCGCCGGGGCCACCGAAAGACGCGACGGCGTTCGAGAATGCGTCGCTCGCGAGGATTCAGCTGCCGCCCGACATCGTGTCGCGCTATCGCAGCCCGTACTTCAACCACATCTTCGGGCCGGGCGGCGGCTATGCTTCGGGGTACTACGCCTACATCTGGAGCGAGGTGCTCGACCAGGACGCGTTCCAGGCGTTCAGGGAGAAGGGCCTGTTCGACCAGGCCACGGCGAAGGGATTCCGGACCATCCTCGAGAAGGGCGGGACCGAGGAGCCGATGGCGCTGTACATCGCCTTCCGCGGCCGCGAGCCGAGCGTGGAGCCGCTGCTGAAGAAGAGGGGACTGAAATAGCGAACCTCTTCCTGCTTCCTGACCACGATCGGCCGGAGAAGGTGAGGGCGCCATCAGGCGAGCATAAAAACGGGGCCGGTGCAGGAAGCACCGACCCCGGAAACATGGTCAATTGAAGCGCGAGACTACCAGCGCGACTCGCGACGCCCGCCGCCACCGCCGCCGCCGCGGTTGTTGCCGCCGCCGCTGCCGAAGCCGCCGGACCGCTCGGTGCGGGGACGCGCCTCGTTGACGGTCAGATTGCGACCGCCGAATGGATGGTCGTGCAACTCCGCGATGGCCTTCTGCGCATCGGCGTCAGTGGCCATTTCCACGAAAGCGAACCCGCGAGCCCGGCCCGTGGCCATGTCGCGCATTACGCTGACGGAATCGACCTGGCCGGCCTTGCCGAACAGTTCCTGAAGGTCCTGTTCGCCCGTCGTGTACGGAAGGTTGCCGACATACAGTTTTCTACCCATTGCATCTGCTCCTCGTCTCATCCACGAGACCGATGTGACCCGCCCGCAGGAAGGTCACCTGACTAATACCGGCGATCCACCACGGATCGTCCTTCGATGGCAGCTCGTGACTTCGGCGAGAACGTCGCGCAGGAGCGAGTCGAAGGCGACTCGATTCGTCTCTATCGCGTGTCACTGCAGAGTGCGGGCTTCCACCTGACCAGATAATCATAGCACAATCCGTCAAGATCCCCTCCCCGGGGGCAGCCGTTTCGGAACCCATAGTAAGTGATCCCTGAGAAACAGCAGGCGGGGTCGACGCCGGTGCGCTGACGGGGCAGCTGGCCCGGGCGGCGCTATTGTCGCATTCGGAAGAAAGGGCTTGACTTTATGGGAGTCTGT